>JAGRAS010000066.1 GCA_020434465.1 Bdellovibrionales bacterium
GTATTTGGCCAAAGCTGGAAATGATCTCGGTTTAGAGCGAGTGGAAGAGTTATGTGATAAAAATGGTTTTAATACATGTTTAGTAGCATCTTTTTTATGTAGAGGATTTAGTAATTTGTATCCTGGTTTAGAAGATAAAATGAAAAGAATCTTTCAAGAGTTAAAAAAATAGTTTTTCAGATTTCTAATTTGTTGTTTGAGAGTATTTCTTATCATTTTTTCAAACATAACTTGTTAAACATACTTAAGTTCTTCGATTAAAATTACCGCTTGTGGGATTTTTAGATTAAATCAATAATCTAGTATCTATTTAAGGTTTTAATCATAGGTTTTTATGCGTATCAGAAAATTTCTTTTCATATTAATTCTAGTTTTATTGCCTATTTCATCGTTTGCAAATGACCCGGATCTTGCAGTGTATTGGAGTCACTGGGGGATTGGTGACGGTAAAGATGCAGAAGGTTTTGGAGCTAGGCTTGGCATACCTGCCTTTAGCGATGATACTCAGATTGAACTTAGGGCAGCTACTAGTCTCGATGGAAGGAGCAATAAAACAGAGCCAGATATTGATGTCATACCACTAGAGTTTGGTCTTGCCTACAAGCCTAGTTTTGAAAAGTTCAGCCCTTTTTTCAGTGCTGGTGCAGGATTTTACAAGTTAGATACCATCGATACTGTTAAAATTGAAGATGAATGGGGATGGTACACAGCCGCAGGTTTTGAAATTGAATTACCGTGGAGTTGCTCTGTCTACGCAGAGCTTTATTATCGTGCTGTTGATGCATCAATTAAAGGTGACTTAGAACCATTTGATCAGTATGAAGCTGGAGTTACTACAGGAGATTATGATCTTAGTGGTATTGGAGCTAATATTGGTCTTAATTTTACTTGGTAGTTAAAGACTCAGCTTTAAATAATTGATTAAATAGAAATCTCGCTAATTTTCTTTAAGTCCGTAAATCATGACTTAAGAATTGGAATTTTATCTTATTTTCTCTCTCTTGAATTTATTTTCTTAGGACTCTCAAGTTTTTATGTTACGGCTTGTTAAAATCAAAATGGAGAGTTTCTATGTCGCATTCAAAGCTGATCAAATGCCTAGTAGTTTTCTTATTAATTTTGACTTCAAATTTAGTTTTAGCTGAAGAAGATCCTCGATATGAAGATGAGGTAAATATACCTACCACTGTAGAATCTTATGATGCAGGTGAATGTACATGTACTTTAGAAATAATACCTAGCTACGGTAAAGAGTTAACAAAACAAACTTCAGATAAATGCTCAGGTGCATTAGAGTGGAAAGATAATTGGTCTTCAGGAACACCTGGGGCTATCAGAGTGAGTGTTGGAAAAAAAGTTGCTAATGAAGGGACATCTAATAGTGATAAGCAAGAACGGTTTAATTTAATGTTAGCAACTAGAAGAGATCCTAATTCAAGTTGTGCTTATAACTCTGACATTGTTGTTTACTCGAAAAAGGAGTACCGCTGGAACTGTAAACCAAAAGTTGAAGAAGAGGGGGCCGTTTGCATTACTACAGCTGATGGAAGTTTTGAAGGGAATGGAAAGCAGGCAGCAACTGCGCAAGTTAAAAGCGGTTTGATTAAAGAGTTTTTAAATGCTCGGAATCTTGGTGGTGGAAACGTTTTGTATTCCAACTGGTTTTCATCTGAGGATGTTCAAGGAAATGATATCACTGGTGATGCAATGACTCTTGTTAAGGCAAAAGGTGAGTTGACATTTAGCGGTGCACCTTGTGATACAGATTTTCTAGTAACGCAAATTGCTGAAGACGTTAATAAAAAGAACACCACATCGGGACGAGTCGATAGTTTAAAAGATGCTTTAAAAAACTTTGTTCCAGAGGGTCCTTTTAAAACAAATATGGAACAGTTATCTGACTTATATGAAAGCCACGGGGAGGCATTTAAAGAGTTTTTTGGAGGTCTTGATTCTGGTGCTAAGTCTTCATTTAAAGATGCGCTAAATAAAGCTAAGAAAAAGCTGCAAGCTACCAAGTTTTACCCAAAAGCAAAGCAAGCACTTGGCGCAATAGCAGATAATATGGGGCCAGTTGACTTAATAGTGGCATGGTTTTCATTTGCGCTTGAAGAATATAAAGAGAGAATGAAGGATACGTATAATTCAGTAGTCACTCAGGGATTAGATGTAGAAAATCATAATGACTATATGTCACATCAAACAACCTCTGCAGGCACTGGAGGGTGGGGAGAAGGAACAGATGATTATGAGGTATCTGGAAAATGTGAACCAAGAAAGATAACTTGTTCAAGCACTGCATTTTATTTAAAACTAGAAAATCAATCTATACTTTCATTGAATGCTACAAGAGCTGTTCCAGGAGATTTAAGTTTGCAAATTTCTGGTGGAACGTTAACACATAAACTTGCACCTCCAAATTGTAGTGTTCAGGTAACAGTTCCAGAAACTAGAACTCCAGACGATCCATTTCCAGAAATTGAGCGTGAAGGCGGTTCAACAATAATTTACAAAGATACAGGACTATTAGAAGAAGTCATGGAGGATGAGTATATTGACACTTTTGGATCTGGGCAGACATTTGAAATGAAAATCAGAAGTTATGATCCAGATTATGATCCAGAAGAAGTTTTACCAGTGACAATTATGGAGCATTGGGGCTTTCAACCTGATGATACTGAACCAAGTGTCGAGTCTATTGAGGTTGAACCTGAAACTCAACAAAGCTTGGATGAGCAGTGGAGTGCTCCTACTCAATGGTTGTCGGAAAATAGTTTTGTTACTCAATCTAGAAGCGAAACTTATTCAACATGCTTGCCAATTGAAGTTCAAGCTTATGATGCTTTGGCATTGTTAGAAGAGACTTGCGATCTTGCAGGGGAGCCTGTTGATATTGAAATTGATGAAAACTTTGTTGTTAATCAAGCTACCTTACCTGTAGGTGTATGCAGCCAAAGTTCAGAAATGACGGATTTTGAAGATGCTGTTTCTGCTGCTGCAAACTGTACGGAATAGTATCATAAATGCCAGCTGTGCTATGCTTGGATTTATCCAAGTCAACAGCTGGCATTATTCAAGTTTTTTATATTTATGATACAAAGCGATTTTAGTGTTGCGTATAAAAGTTTTATAAATTTACTCACTTATTACAGAAATATTTTTAAGCAACTTTGAAAAAAGGTCAGCTCTGCCCATTTCTAAGGCGTGTTGTATTGTATTATAAAATACTTCCATTTTTTCTTGATGAGTTAAATCTTGATTAAGCATTTTAAGACGCGTAGTTAAGATTTGCCAAAGTGCAGTCACTACATTATTATCAATTCTTAAATACGAATCTGATAAGAAAAAGTTTTTAACTAGATTTATTTCCCTATCATTTAGAGTGCCTTGCTTTAATTCTCCCCACAATAAAAGGCTTGTCATAAAGTCATTTAGTTGATGAGGTCTAATCAGTCCGTGCTCTGCAGTTGCTTTAATATAAGCAGGGTGTACTGGTAAAGTAGGACTTTGATATTTCAAATCTAAAAAACAAATCAATAATTTAATCCCTAGTGAATGACTTGTATTAAATGCTTCGGCAAGAGCCTCTACTACTTCTATTGGGTGTAAACTGCATAGCTGAGAAAAAAGAATTAGTTCATTTTCATCTGGTATATGTGAGGTCAGATTTGCAATTGCTGCTACCATCCTTATATTTTTATCTAGATCAAGTTCTAGCTTCCCGTATCTAATACTTTGCAAATTTGTTAGAACACAACAGGATACATAAAAATGTTCAGAACTTAAAGTGATATTTTGAAGCTCTTTAAAAAGAGGAGTGATTATGTCTGCTGTAATTTTAGTTATGTTATCTAGTGCAGTATCTTTATCTTGAGTAAGAAAAAAAAAAAAAATTGTTTCAAAGAAATTTAAAGCTTCTTTTAGTGCCGATCCATCAAATACATTTGAAAGTTCTAACATTATCTGGATTAGAGAATTTGCGCTATCTTTTGAGTCAAGTTCAAATATATTTAGTCTATTAAGTGATGAAATTGCATGTCCTAAAACTTCAGGTGTGTAAATGCCAGCTTTTTTAGAAAGCTCTGCAAAAAAACTAAGTGAATCTAGAGGGAGTTTTAATTGGTCACTTTCTAATCTAGTTTTAATCATCAAAAGCGAATCATTGGAATATTCTTTTGAGTTCTTTATTATTTCAGCTAATGATTCAAAATCATTTTTAGTTAAGATTCCTTCATTTTGCTTTCTTAAAAGTATTAGAACTTCAATTGCTTCACTAAG
Source organism: Bdellovibrionales bacterium (assembly GCA_020434465.1). Next base: position 4,279 of record JAGRAS010000066.1, read on the forward strand.
GTTTCTTTTAACTAACTTTGAAAAGTGATGAAATACATCTAAAGTATTTTTGGTCTCTATGACTGTTAGGAGTTTAAAGTCATCTAATACTTCTTGAACCTCATGGGTTTTTATTTTTGGAGAGAAGTGGCTAATAATGTCTTTTTCTAGATTTTCACCTGGAGGTCTACAGCCGAGTTTGACTCGACTACTACTGCCAGTTATCTGAAAAATTATTTCTTTCATTGAGATAAATCACTTTGAAAGTGCTAAAAGAAAGTTTTTTAAAGCTAAATAATACCTGAATTAGGTGCTTAATCAAATTTATCTTGCTATAGATATCAAAAACTTGAACGCTAATTCTTTAAAGTATTGAAGGGGTTAAATCCAGATTTTAGTAGATTAAGGATTGGAAGAAAAAGTGGTTTTGGTAAATCATTCCATTCATACCATGCCCAGATTTTGCACTTATCAGGCTCCATTACTTTTGGTTCTCCAGTTTTGGAAATGGCCAAAACAAAAAGAGTTGTGTAGTGCTTATCGTTTTCTAAAAAGTGATCATCGGTATATGGACCTTTTGAGAGAATATCTATTTCTAGCCCGGTCTCTTCCTTAGCTTCTCTAAAAGCACAATCTTCAACAGTTTCAAATTTATTCAAATGGCCGCCTGGGAATTGCCATGTGTTTTCTCCATGGGCGCCAGCTCTCATCCCAAGCAAGACTTTATTGTCTCTGATTATGATTACACCTACGCCAATTTGTGGGAGATTATTTAATATCATTTAGGTAACAAATAGCATATGGCTGTTGTTTTTTCTATGTAAAAGAGGAGTAGCTGTTTTTTGAGTAGTAAATACATTTATGTGATAATTTACAAGATTTTAGAGTTTTAAATGATTTTTTGTAATTTTTTTTCAGCTAAAATAAAGGGTTTAACTATTTCGTCTGCGTTAATTAAGCAAATGCAGGAATTTAGTAATCAGCTAAATCTATGGAGCAGGGTTGATGTATTTGTTGAGGGAAAACAATTTTCTAATTTTGAGCAAAGAAATGATTATCAAGAGTATGCAGATATTTTATGTTATGGGGTTCAAGCTCTAAAATTTAAGAAAGAAGGATTTTGTTTAACGGAAGATGCTCGTGCTGAATTAAAAATAGCTTTTTCTATATTTAGTCATATGCGCAAAATCAAAAAAGATATCTTGTTCGATGAGAAATTAAAAAGAGGAGAGCTTTTCACTGCGAAAGATATCTGCCAAATTAAAATCTTAGATTTAGAAAATGTTTTTTCTAAAAACAGCATTATAAAAATTGAGTTTAGACCTTCTGTTTTGATTTAAAAGAATTTAATTTATGTCTTTGTTTCAAAGTAAAGTAATAAGAAGAGGAGTTTCAGCGCTAACTTTAGCGGGAGCCAGCTTTTTTGTAAGTGACAAGAGTAGAGATTCAGACTTATATCAACCTGGTCAAGTCTTTGGTGTTAAAGAATCTAGAGTCAGTCGTGCTGAGCTCGCAAAGTTTAAAGAAAGTGCGCAAATTGTATTAGAGCGTATTAAAGAAGGCAAAAAAACTATAGCGGCTAAAAAAGATGACTATCAAAAACTGCTTGAAAATTATGTGTTGAAGTATGGAGCTGCTGGTAAGCCAAAGTTTATTTTAAATCCTGATATAGAAGTTAAATCTGTTGAATATGATAGCACAGCGCTAACTCATCCGAGAAAAGATACTGAATATCGGAGGCTTGCAAGCGAAGTGTATCTAGAGGCAGCCTCTCTTTCAGTTTATATACTTGCGTTTTTTAGAAATTCTGAAGACGAGCCTAATATTACTGATTTGTTACCAAACATTAGCAAACTGTTTGATCATCCTATAATTGAGCCTGTTGTTAAAACAGGTGATTTTTCAAAACTGCTTCGATTGCTTGTTGAATCTGGTAACTTTGAATTTAGAAGTTTTAGAAATCCTAATTCTTTTTTTGATATGCTTGCAGATCAAGCTGATCTAAATCAAATAAGTGAAGCTTACCCTGAGCTTATGATTGAAAACGAATCTGTGGAAATTCTCTTGAGTAAAATTGAACCAATTCTTAGAGAATATTTTACTGGCTTTCCTGAAAGTTTTCCTAAGCTTGTTATCAGTCATAGTAGTGAAGATTTAGATCCTACGGGAAATGCTGCATCGAGTGGTGTTTCTGGGTGTCACTTTCCTTTGTTAGATAAAATAGTCATATGTGAATCAAATCTAATTTCTCAAATACTAGTACTTTCACATGAGATTGGACATATAATTGATAGAAGTCGTGAGCGAGAGATTATTGGAATTAGCAAGAAATTTGATGATATTGAAAGATATGAAACTGAGATAGAAGAGCTAGCTTTAAAAGGCATAAAGTTTTGCGATGAATTGGATTTAATCTGTGAAAGCTTGGATGAAAATTCTCCTGCGATTCATCGCTTATCCAATATTTTTTTGCAGTTACATGCTTTGCTTGAAAGTTATAACACTTTTTGTAAAGAGACTTCTAAAAATGTAGTTTTATGTAATGAAAATGAATTACATACGGGAAGTTTAATTGAAGAAGCTTCTGCGTACGTTTGCCAGGATTTAATATTGAATGTTTTTTTAGAGGAGTACCCTAAGATAAGAGACGCGGTATTTCGCATACGAGATCGAGCAAGTAGATTAAGTCAAGCTGATCACCATGGCTCATTTGCTTTTGCAAGGAAAACTATTGATATTGATTTTAATCGGGATCCCGTTGCGGCATTGAATTATTTAATAGCAAGCAAGAGTCCTTCTGAACTAGAAGAAATTAGAGACAGTATAATTGAATATAATTCTAACGATGGGATTTCTAGGGGGAGTGATCTTAAGGCTGATCAGGGGTTTAGTAATGATTTAATTAGATCCACATATGAGAAGATCCATAAGATTACTATAGAGGCTAAAAAAATGGAAATGCCTGATATTGAGGCTGCAATTAAAGCAAAGGATCTTATTATTTATCAACTAGCAAGTAAGTTCTTGTCATCTTTAAATGTGACGATTGAGACAAAATAATTTGTTTTAGCAAAACATTGGCTTAATCACTTCAAGAAATTTTTCTGCAATTGTTGCATGACCTTCATCACTTGGATGGAAGCCGTCTTGACTAACCAAAACATCTGAGAGAGATACCTCACTTAGCTCAACTACTACAGCACCATTGTCAGTGGCTAGTGCCCGTATTATCTGGTTAAACAATGCAATTCTATCTAATGTAACATCAGGATCTGGCTCACTTATAAACCTTGGTAGTTTAGTTAGGTCAGGAATGGTGGCAATTACAATATATGCTGAAGTTTCATTTTTAATCTTAGATAGAATTTCACTTAAATCATTTTGAAAATCTATATCGGACACACCATTTACAATATCATTTCCTCCTGCAAAAATTGTTACTAGATCAGGTTCGCCCTCTAAGAGAATTGGTAATTCAACTTTTTGCATTTCATCTGTCTCAACCCCT
>JAGRAS010000067.1 GCA_020434465.1 Bdellovibrionales bacterium
AAGCTAATGCTTACTTAAAAGCAATTCGACAAATCGTTCGCTATTTACAAATTAGTGATGGGAATATGGAAGAAGGAAGTTTGCGTTGCGATGCTAATATATCACTTCGACCAATGGGAGAGTTAAAATTCGGCACTAGAACAGAAATTAAGAATATAAACTCTTTTAAATTTGTACAGCAAGCACTTGAGTATGAAGTAGCAAGGCAAATGAAAATCTTAAAAGCCGAAGGTCAGATTATCCAACAAACTCTTTTGTTTGATAGTAATAAAGGAATTACAATTCCAATGCGTGGCAAAGAAGAATCTGCTGACTACCGGTACTTTCCAGACCCAGATCTGCCGCCAGTTGAAATTTCAGAGAGTTGGATCCATGAAATTAAAGAAAAAATGCCAAAGCTACCAGAAGAAATGCACAAAGAAATGGTGGAAATTTACGGATTAAGCGAATATGACGCTAGTGTTCTTACTGCAGAAAGACTCAATGCAGAATACTTTGAAGAAGTTTTTAAAGTTTGTGAAAACGCAAAACTAGCCAGCAATTGGGTTACTTCAGAACTTTTTGGAGCATTGAAAAAAGAAGGAAAGGACTTAGAAAGCAGTCCAATTTCTGCAAAAAACCTCGGGGAATTGATAAAATTAATTGATGCAGGAACTATCAGTGGAAAAATGGCAAAATCTGTTTTTGAAGAGATGTTCGAAACTTCCTCTGAAGCTAAAGTAATTGTAGAGAAAAAAGGATTAAAACAAATTACCGATCCCAATGTCATCAATCAGGTCGTTGAGAAGATTTTTGCTGCTAATCCAACCCAACTAGCTGACTTGCTAGCTGGAAATGATAAGCTTCTAGGGTTCTTTGTTGGCCAAGTTATGAAAGAAACTCAAGGTAACGCTAATCCAAAACTTGTAAATCAAGCCATTAGGGAAATAGCTGATAAACACAGGAAGTAAATGTCTGGGTTATTCCCCAAAAGCTCTCAACTCGATCTTGACGATCATACTACCGCCCTTTTTCTTGAAGTTCCTGGGCCTAAAGTGGTAGTGTTACAGGGATTTTTTGAACTATACGAAGGCTTGGGATTAGTAAGAACAATTGATATAAAAAAATCTCAAGTTGCAATTTTAGTTACAAAAGACTTATTGCAAGAGAGTATAGATGCACTAGAAAGTATCAAGGAAGAAGTTTGCTGGAAGCCGGGGGTTTGCCCACCCGATATTACTGCTGATAACTACTTTGCAATTCTCCACAGGAGTTAAAATGATTAAATCAATTCGCGAAAATAGAAAATCAATTATTGGAATTTTTTTATTGATAACGCTTTCTGCTTCAATGGTTCTATTTGGAACGAATCCAATTAACAAAAATAGCAGCCAGTATGCAATAAAAGTAGGTGATATAAGCATAAGCCATGATGAATTTTATAAGACTCGTCAAGAAATTGAGCAATCGCTACAACAAAGACTTGGAGCAAATTACTATCAACTTTTAGATGCTGGTCTTTTTAATCTTAACCAGCAAACAATTGACACTTTGTTAGAGCAACTACTGCTTAATAAGTTTGCGCTTGATTTAGGAACAGGCGTTGGAAACTCAGAATTAACTAATTATATACGAAGTAGATTCTCGCCAGATGGTAAATTTGATATGAACTTGTACGCTAACTTTCTTGCAAGTCAACAAATGACAGCTCCTCAGTTTGAAACTCGGATTCGTGGAATACTATTAGCTTCGAGCGTTGAGAATATAATACAAGATGCTTCTGTTGCCACAAAGCTAGAAGCTGAAGCTAATAGAAAAAAAGATTTAACTGCCTATGACGTAGCTTATTTGGAAATTAATCCCGAAAGCTTTAAGACTCAGGCAAAAGATTTTGCTGAGGATGAACTGCTAAAATATTATGAAGAGAACTCCTTAAACTTTGAGCAACCTGCAAAAATTAAATATCAGTACGTAACTTTTACTCCAGAGGATGCAAAAGACAAAGTGGAAGTTTTGGATGAAGATATCGAGCTTTATTATCTAGAACACCAAACACAATTCCAAGAACCAGCTAAGTATTCAGCAAGTCATATTCAAATTAACTATACTAATGATTCTAGCCCAGAAAAAGTTAAAGAAATAAAACAGCTAGCTGAAGAATTACATAATAGAATTCAAACTGGAGAATCAATAGCCGACCTGGCACTAGAATATTCAGATGACATTGCAACTAAGTCTCTAGGTGGAAGTCTTGGGACTTTCGCTGCAGGAACACATTCTCCTGAGATTGAAAAAACAGTTTTTGCCATGACAGAGCCTGGCCTTGCGCCATTATTAGAAACTGATTATGGATTCGAGATTATAGCAGTTGATGAAATAATTCAGCCAGATGCTAAGCCAATTGAGGATGTTAAAGATAAAATTAAAGCAGAATTAATCGAACGTGATGCCCCAGCTTACGCAAGAGTTCAAGCAGAGGAGTTTTTTGATGCGGCTCAATCAGCTAATTTTAATGAAATAGCCAAAACTCAGAATCTTGAAGTTAAAGAAACTAAAGATCTACTAAATGAACAAGAAGATCCTGATGAAAGCCTATCTGGCCTAACAAAAATGACTTTAGAAGTTGCTGGTGACATGATTCAAATTCATGATCTCGGAGATAAAACTTTAGTAATTAATGTTTTAGATTATCAAGAAGCTAATATTCCTGAGTTTCAAACAGTAAAAAAAGATATCCAGGAATTCAAAGCAACTCAAAAATCTAATGAGCTGGCAAAATTAAAGTCAGAAGAAATAATCTCACTAGTAACAGACGAAAAAACTCTAAAAGAAGTTGCAAATGATCAAAAACTTTCTGTTAAGGAAGTAAAGAACTTAAAAAGAAGTGAAGATAGTACTGATATCTTTTCAGATCCTCAGCTTAGAAAAGCTGTATTTTCGACACAAAAGGAACTGCAAATATATCAGAGCCCAATATTTACCAATGGTAAATACTATGTTCTTCAAACCACTAAAATCACTCTGCCAAATAACGCTGATAACAAAAAAGATGATGGGAAAAATAATCTTGAAAGATATCAGCGTGAACAAACCCAGAAGTTTGCAAAGCTGATTAGTAGTAATTTAATTTCAATTCTTAAGAAAGAATCTGAGATTGATATAGATAATGGGCTATTAGTTCAGTAATAACCTGAATTCGGTTTAAGAAAGCTGCTAACAAATGCAATCTATCGAACTTAGGTTAATAAGTTCTTGCTAGGTTTCGCGAATAAAAACAGCTAACAAATAAGAAATCATTGCACTTAGAATAAAAATCCAAGTTCTATCAATTTTTATTTTTGTTTTTTCTTCATGCTGAAGAAAAGAATCTTTAGTTGGCTGCACATACCCCCCTGTCCTATATGCAATTTTATATAAGGCGGGGGTATTAAACCCTTTATACTTTTGTTCTCCAAAAAGACTTCCATCCAAGTAAACGGAAACTGGTGTTAATGGTTTTTCATTTAAAAATAATGTAATATTTTGCTTACCTGCTTGTGGATTCAAAACTTTTGTTTGATATCTACCAATTGTAGTGTTATTAAACTCAACTTCTTTTTGAACGCCACTTGAGTCTGATATTGCACCATGCAGCCGACCTCCAGCTTCAGAAAAAACTGAAACGTCAAGATAAAGTGATCCATTCTTAAAATCGTAGCGTAAATCAAAAGGGACTTTTCCTTCGTCACCAGATTTTGGTTTCAATGAATCAATCAACTCAGTCCAAAATTTTGCATATTTTCTCCAATTAACCCAATAGCTAGACCAGCGCCCGTTTGCATCTGAGGTAAAAGCTGCAGTTCGCCCCTGACCATAATTCCATGTAGCCAGCAAAGGCTGAGTTTTTCCAGAAGCAGTCACAACTAATTCAAGTTTTGCTTTATTTTTTAGCTTTGTTTCTACATATCCTTTTAGTGGAGGAAAAGAATCAATACTAAGACTTTGAATTCCAGCCTCTCCTGCTCGCACAAGATACTCTTGATCTTCCTTCATTGTATTTTCGCCAGTACTTACTTTTACATCAGATAAGAATATTCTTGGAAGTGCGCGTGGGTCACTAGTCTTATAAAAAGCTCCCCCTCCTCTCTCTGCCATATCTTTTAATAACCACTCATCTGCTTCTGAGCCAAGCATAACTGTTGATGAAGTAATACCTGAAAGCCTCATGTTATTTATAAGGTTTAGATAATGTGCCCCTGCATCTGGAAGCTTTCCATCAGTCATTATAATTACATGTTTCCTTCCTGCACTAACGTTAAGTAAGGATCTTCTTGCCTCATCTGCTGCTGGATACAAATTTGTTCTGCCTGCTGCAAATAAGCGTCCCACTCTCTCTATTGCATGACTGCGTATTTGTTGTAGCTGTCCAACTTTTACAACCACAAATGGAGCGTCATCAAAACCAATAATACCAATATAATCTTCATCTTTTAGATTTTTAATTACTTCTCTTGCAGCCTCTTTTGCATACTCAAGCTTACTACCTGAGTCCATGCTTCGTGATTTATCAAGAACTAGAATTACTGCTACATTAAGTCTTTTTTGCTTACTTTCAGGTGTAAAAAAATCTAAAGGCAAAGCTTTTTCAACAGAAGTATCTTTCCATCTACCTGTTCCAAAACTCCCACTTGAACCAAGCATTAATAAGCCCCCGCCGCTTTGAGCATAATTTTCTAATAAATCAATCTGAGAATTACTAAACTTATTTCTATCTATATTGTTAAGAATCACAACTGAGTACTGGCTTAGCTCAGGAAGCTTATCTGATGCTTGTTTTGAATTTATAGTAGTTAATTTATAACTTTGTTGGTTTAGCACTGTAGAAAAATATTTAGCATCAATTTCAGCACCATTAATTAACAATACCTCATCACCTCTCTCCCCAGTAGTATAGCTAATTTTACTAGTCTTTAACTGACTTTTATCAGCAGGCAAAAATTCTACTTTAAATTCATTGTCTCCTGGAATAATTTCATTTGAATCAAAATTCACACTTTTTACTTGTGAAGATTCAATTGTTATTTGCTTTTCAGTAACTAACTTATCATTTTGGTATAGTTTTAAAGTTCCAGTTTGTTGGTTTGTTGTTGTATTTTCTAAGACTACACCTGCTGTAATAGTCTTGCCAGATTCCGAGCTTAATGGAGTATTGATTGCACGCGCCTCAACTTTTGGATCTATTATCTCTTGCTTGTCAGGAAAAAGTGGATAAATTGGAGGAAGATTAGATAAATCATTTGAAAAAGCGTCACCCTGAGTTTCGTAAGCATCACTAATTAGTAACACAGCACCTGGCTTAATTTCGCTTACTTTATTTAATGCTAATTCTAAATTACTTAACTCTATATTAACTGTTTGATTGTTTGATTGTATGTTTGAAAAGCTTGCTACCGAATTAGCACTATCTGAAATTAATTTTGGAACTGCTCCGAAAGCAACTAATTGAGTACTAGTTGCGTTTCTTACTAGCTCTTTGGCCTTTTCTAATAAAATTTCTGCTTGCTTCTCGTTCATGCTTTTTGAAATATCAAGCAAAATAAGTGATGAGAGTTTAGCTTGCTCTTTTTCAGAATAAGGCTTGTATAAGGCAATTAGTAAAAAAGTTAATGCTAAAGCCTTCGCTAAAAGTTGAAAAAAACTGTTAAAAGTTTTGTTGGATTTTAAGAAAAAAAATAAAAACAAAGTAGCTACAGCAATACAATAGATAACTTGATAGGTATCAATTTTGAACAGCTCTGGTGTGTAAAGACTCATTCAATTAAACCCTTAGCCGTTTGCTTAATGGCATTAACAAGCAAAATAAGAAAATTCCAGCTATAGCAAGCCAAAATACAACTTTAAGAATATAATTAGTAAGTACATCAGAAGTATTTATATTACTCGATTGAATTTCACTTGGTAGACTTATTACATCAGAAAGCCCAAGGTTTGATTCTTTTTGACTAACAAAGTTTACCGTTTGATACTCTTGCTTCGAATTATATTCTTCAATAACTAAACCTGGGTACTTTGTTAAGTATGTATTCAATGCGTCTACAATAAGCTCTTGTTTTGTATTTTGGTAATAAACTTTTGTAGCTTTATTTGATAAGCGCTTTAAACTGTTAGTGCTTAGCCCAGCATTGCTCTGATTGTTGGTTAACCAATTTAATGCATTTAAAAACAGAATGCTTGGCACCGGAGTTAAAGAGCCACGAAATGGCAAAATTTCAAATCCCAAAAAAGCATACCTTACACCAGCATTTTCTCCTGCGAATGCAATTGTTTTACCTGAAATTTCTAAAAGTGAATTAGCCCAATTAGGTGGAATAACTGAATAAGCTAACTTTAGCTTGAAATCTTTTAATAAAAGATACTTTAAAATTTCATGAGAGTTATCCCAAGCCGTTAAATTTTGAGGTTTGGCAAAGCTTAATTCAGCGTTCTGAAGACTGCTAAATGAATTGATAAATAATGAGGGACTTTTTGGTAATTCTTTTGGTGCCCAATTATGGAAAATAAACAACTTAGCATTTGAACTTTGTTTAGACCACTTATCAATTGAAACCCAATTAACAACTTCGTTTTCTAGAGTATCAAGTTGTAATTCTCTTGGTGAATATGCACTAACCAAGACAATCGAATTAGCAACGTTTGATATGTTTACAAACATTTGATTGTCTTCAGCTAAACTGTCTACTATTTCTTTTTCTGAAACACTTGTGGCTTTAAAACTTGCCTTAAGTGGACCAACGGAAGTTTTAATTGGAAGGTTTATTTCTTTAGATTCAAATGGCTTAATAAGAGAATTAGCTTGATATCTATAATTACTAGTTAGGGATTCTATTAAAAGAGAAAGCTTAGCACTTTCATCAGCATAAGATACAATACCAAGCTTCAACGTGTTTTCATCTCGCAAAACTGTTTTAAAAGCTATATTATTTAATGGTTTTTCAGTACGAAGTGAGTACATAGTAACATTAGCTAAGCCTTGTCTTGTGATTGGATGATCGCTAAACACTTCGATCGAATCAAATTTTTCTACCTCTTTAACTTCTGACACTGCATTTAAAATATTATCTTCTGCATATTCAAAATCAATTTTGTTTAATTCAGATTTAAGCTGATTTAAATCAACAAATTCCTGGTTCATAACTTGAAGATTTGGTGAGGTTTTATAAACTTTAAAAATTGCATCGGGATTATCTAATTCGGCAACTTGAATAATTTTTTGCTTAGCTAAATCTAACAAACTTCTATTCATATCAATAGCAGCCATACTTAGAGAATTATCTAAGATGATTGCCACTTTTGGCTGCTTAGTTTCTAAAACTACCTCTGCAAGTGCAATAATTAATAGCAGACAAATTAATAAATCAAATAAAAACCGCGGTGGAATGAAGGGTAAGAATTTTTTTTGTGTTGACTGTTTCAATTGCTGAAGAAACATAATTGAAGAGGTATGCTTTTCTTTCGAACTACCTTTACGAGCATAAATATAAAGTAAATAAAAACCAGAAACTGGTATAAGCCATAGCCATGTTGGATTGAGAAATTCCAAATTTTAAAGCTCCAAAATGCCTGTTTTTGGCAAATCTTTTAATATAAAGGATCGCATATTTATTGCTGTGTCAACTTGTATGTAACCTATTTGTGAATTAGTACAATAAGCTCTTATTAAATCACAATGAGCTGAAAGTAATTTTTTATATTGATTTATAT
>JAGRAS010000068.1 GCA_020434465.1 Bdellovibrionales bacterium
ACTTTTCATTTCAGATCCCATCTGGAACCCTGATAGTTACAGTTACATAAAATTTGCTGAATGGCTTCTAAACAGCTCAAGTGCGTTTAATGATGTTTTTTATTTAACTATTAGAACACCAGGCTATCCACTAATTTTAGCCTTAAGCATGCTCTTTTTTAATTACCCAAATTATGTGTTTGTAACACATTCAATACTTGGAGTCCTTGCAGCTTATATTTTTTTAAAGTTAATCGATCAGCCAAAAAGCTTTGCTAAAAAAAGTTTTGCACTGCTTTGTTCATACATATTGCTGTGTTTTTTTTATGTTTCAATTATGACTGAGTGGATTGCTTTTACATTAATTTTAATATCCTTGGCCTTAAGTTATAAGACGTATAAAAGTAGAAACACTTTTAATTTTTTTCTTTTAGGGCTTGTAACTGGTTTTTTGATTTTAGTAAGACCAGCTCTAATTTTATTTCCAATAGCCCTAATCATTATTGGCATTCTTAATCATGCTAAAAAAATACAGTTAACAATAATGATGCTTGCAACACTTCTAACTCTTTCCCCGTGGTTAAGCTTTAACTATCTAAGATTTAACAAAATAACACTTGCAGAATTTGGCGGATACAATTTAGCAGGTGTTGCGATGGCAATTGACAAATCAGAAACCACATCTAAGGATTCTAAAGAATTAGTTGATTATATAACTAGATTAAATAACAAACGTTTTCAGCAAAATGATATGCTTAAGGCCTCGCTTGCTGAAATTCGCCATAAAATTACATATAACATATGGCAAGTCGCTTTTAACGAGGCTTATACAAGTAATATGCAAATTTCTACAGGCAATAACTTTGCAGAGATTTACGCAACCAGAGTAATTAGTAGAAATTTAAAAACATATTTAATTTTTTTGCTTAAGCAATTTCAGGCCTATCTTTTTAACTTTCCTTTAGTTCTTTTTTCAATTTATTTACTAAATAAGCTGTCAAAAAAAGAAGCTTTAAAACCATTGTACATTACTTTACTTACTGCCATATGCTTCGATTTAAGTAATTTCTTTCTTTGCTCACTTTTTGTACCAATTATCCCAAGATTTCTTTTGCTAACAGGTGTGCCATTAATGCTAATCTCTAGCTTATCTTTGTTTACTTTAGCTGAAAGAGGAAATGATGGATAATACAGAATTTATTTACAGAGTTTTATCTGATGAAAGATTAGGTAAAGTTGAAGCACTTTATCTATTTTCTCAAACAGAGCATAACCAATATTCAGTTCTAGATTTTGCAACAGAATCCTTTGAAAATGGTGGGATTGAACAAGTCGTAATTCTTGGGTCAGATCCAGTTAGTGCTTATCCTGGCTCGCAGCTATGGCGCACAATACTAATGACTCGCGGCATACCTCCAGAGTTAGTTTTAGAAACGGAAGGAAAGGGGCTAGATGAAGTTAATACTTATAAAGAAGCACAGTTATTTGTTGATTTTTGTGTAAAATATGAGCTGACAAATGTAGCAATAACAGCTGCGCCATTTCATCAAGAAAGAGCCTATATTTCTACAGTAAGTGCAGCTTTAAAAGCTGGAGCTAATTTAAAAATTCATAGTTATCTTGGAAAAGCTTTAGCTTGGAATCAGCAAAGTGTTCATTCGCAAGGCTTACAAAAAGGAACTCGTTTAGAAATTTTAAAAACAGAACAAGAAAAAATTGAAAAGTATTTTAAAAAAGGAGATTTGCTTTCAAGAAAGGAAATTTTGGAATATATGAATAATCGTTGACTTAGCGTCTGTTGAAGACATCAGTTTTAAATTAGCTATTGGCCTTGTTGCTTGCTAGTACATATTATAAGATAAACCCCTATTTTTATAGCGATTTTAACAGCTTACTTCATTGCTATATCCAGAGCTGTATCGTATCTTTATGCCAAAGGAATGCTATGAAAATTTTAGTAACAGGTGGTGCGGGATTTGTTGGTAGTTGTTTAAGTGAGCAACTTCTTAACCGCGGTAATGAAGTAGTTGCTCTAGACAATTTTAATGATTACTACAGCCCTGAACGTAAACGAAAAAATATTGAGCCTTTACTAGATAATGATAAATTTACATTAATCGAAGGTGATTTTAGAGATCAAGTAGTTCTTAATGACTTGTTTAACAAGTTTGCGCCAGAAGCTATAGCTCATATGGGTGCAATGGCAAATGTTAGACATTCTGTTAAACATCCGCATTTGTTTAATGATGTCAATGTTATCGGGACAGGGAACTTACTTGAGTTAGCTGCTAAGACAAATGTTAATAATTTTGTTTTTGCCTCAACAAGTTCAATTTATGGCCAAAGAAAAGAAGTTCCTTTTATCGAAACTGATAGAACCGATGGGCCTCTAGCGCCATATCCTGCAACCAAAAAAATGGGTGAGTTGTTGGGTCACGCCTATCAGAATATGCATGGCTTAAATTTTACAGCGCTTCGATTCTTTAATGTTTACGGGCCTAAGGGTCGCCCGGATATGATGCCTTATAAAGTTTTTGAACTGCTTACTAACAATGAAGAAATCACTTTATTTGATGCCGGAGAATTATCAAGAGACTGGACTTACATAGATGATGTTGTAAGTGGAGTGATTTCTGCTATCGAAAAACCCCACCCTTATGAGATTATAAATATTGGTAGAGGAGAGCCTTTTCCAATGACTGAATTTATTAATATTGCAGAAAGTATCGCTGGTATAAAAGCAAATATTAGAAACGCTCCAGCACCGTTAAGTGAACCGAAAATCACATATGCAAATGTTGATAAGGCCAAAAAACTATATGGCTATAATCCGCAAACTTCTTTACAAGTTGGATTATCAAATCTTTGGGAATGGTTTCAGGCAGAGGTATTAAATAATTAGATGTTAAGTGATCTTCCAAAATTTCATTATATAACCGGCAAGTCTGCCAAAAGCACTTATAATAAGCTCATAGAAGATGCTTGTATGGCAGGAGTTGAATTAGTTCATCTAAAAGTTCTTGGGCTTGAATATGACGACTGGTTAGAAACAGCTCGCTATGCGCGTGATTATTGTGAAATGTATGGTGTAAAACTAGTTGTGCATAATCATCCAAGAATTGCCAAAGAGGTACAGGCTTATGCTCTATATTTAGACAAGGGTGAAAGCCCAGCAGCAGCCAGAGCCATGATTGGTGAAAATATCATTCTTGGTGCAACTGCGTATAATGGTGAAGATGTGCAAAGACTGATTGAAGAAGGAGTGGATTATATTGGTATTGGACCATTTAAACCTACAGAAGATAAAATGATAAGTGCTCCGCCATTAGGTATTGAAGGTTTGCAAGAAGTTGTAAATCAACTTGAAGCCTCTTTTTTCAAATTGCCATTGATTGCTTTTGGTGGAATTGAGCATGATGATGTAATAAGCATCATGAAAACCGGCGTTCATGGAATTGGAGTTGGTAATGGAATTAATAAAGCAGCGCGTCGTCAGCTTATAACCCAAGAATATCTAGCCTTAGTCGAGGATTCATTATTACCTGATGATGAATAATGAAGAAGAAACTAAACTTAATTTCTTCCCTAATCTTAGTTTTTATCAGTATCATTTTCAGTTTTTACCTTGTAGAAGCAGCACTATATATTAAAGAAGCACTTTATGATTTGCCTGTAAATGGATATTACGAAGGCAAGCGGTATACATGGGGTCATCAAGTTATTCAAAACTCTTTAAAGTTTAGAGAGAAAGAAATTGAAATTCCAAAACTTAAAAATGTAATTAGAGTTTTTGTTTTAGGAGATTCTCTTACTTGGGGAGCTGGTTTGGATACTTCTGAGCGTTACACAGCAATTGCAGAAAATATTTTGAATAAAAAATTTCCTAATAAAACAATTGAAATCTTAAACTTTGGAAGAAGCGGAGGGCCCACTACACTTGAAGCTGATATTCTAGAGCGATATATCGATCGAATTGATCCTGATTTGATAGTTGTAGGTTTTTGTTTTAATGATCCCCAACCTCGCTCACAAGATTATAGTATTGAAAAAGAAAACTTTGAAAAAGAACATATTAATCTTTTTAACTTTGCCTTTACTCTAAAGTCTTTGGGATTATCTGAGATTTCTAAATTATACCTAAAAACAATATATTCATTAGCTGAAGCGTTTAAAATTATTCCATCATGGCCAGAGAGCTTAGATAGAGTATATGATCCAAGCTCAGAGGAATGGCATCAGTTTGTTTCTGCTTTAAAGAAAATCAAAACTCTCTCTGATAAGCATTCATTGCCTCAACCCGTTTTTTCTTCACTCAATCAAGGATCTTCAAGTAAAGGCAATACAAATTATGCCGAGCCTGATCCCCTTTTAAAAATGATGATTAAATGGAGTAATCAAGCAGTTCTTGTTGCAAAAGAAGTTGGCTTTAATGCCTATGATCATAAAAAAGAAATAGCTGCTGAGATTAATAATACTAATATGGCTGTAAATTATGTTGATGGCCATCCAAATGCTTCTTTGAATAAGATTTATGGTAAAAAGTTAGCAAAACATATTGAGGCATATGTTGAAAAAGGCATTTTATAGCTTAAAGCCTCTTATTTAGCAGAAGTAGCAAGAGAAATATTACTGCCCCCAGAAGATCTAATTGCATCCATAATATCAACTAAATCTTGCACAGGAACTGTTTTATCAGATTTAATTACAACTGGCTCATTCGGATTGATTTGAAAAATATCTTTTAATTGATTTTGTAGTGAATCAATAGATAATTCTTTATCTTTAAAAAGAAGCTTTCCAGATTTATCAATGCTAAGCACAAGCGGAGATTGATCAACAGTACCAGAGCTTTTTGAGCCAGGTAAATCTAGATCTAAACCTTCCTGAATCATCATTGTGCTAGTTAACATGAAAAAAATTAGTAGCAGAAAAACCACATCTATTAACGGAGTTAAATCAAATAAGTTTTCTAAACGTTTTCTACTTTCAATTCTCATTATGCAAACACTTCATCATCAGCATTTAGGTTTATCCTAGTTGAGTCAGAAAACTGTAATAATACTCTGGAAGCAACATCTTTAATGTATAGCTTTAGTTTATCCACCGTTCCATCTAAGAAAGAATAAATTGCCATAGTTGGAATTGCTATTGTTAAGCCTGCTGCAGTTGTAAGTAAGGCTTCCCAAATTCCTCCTGCTAAAAGAGCTGGATTAACAGCAGCTCCTGCAGTCTCAATTCTCATAAAGGCAGAGATCATTCCTAACACAGTGCCAAGTAAGCCAAGTAGAGGAGACATTTGCCCAATTGTTAATAAACCTCGCAGCCAAGATTGAGCAGCAGTAATTTCTACGCTTGCAACATTAGAAACAGCAACTTCAGCATCTTTTTCTGAAAGTTGCTTTGCTAAACAAACATCAAGAATGCACTCTAAGACTCTTGCCGCCGGGTTTCTGCTAGTTGTTAAGTGATATGAAGCTTCGTCAAATTTATTTTTCTGTATTAAAGAAACAGCTCTTTCAATAATCTTTCGATCCCAGAGTTCTAATTTAGAAAATTGAATAATCTTTGAAATAGAAATTGCAACTGACAAGAAAGATAAAGCGAACAGAATATACATTACCGGCCCGCCTTGTAAGAGAAATGAGAGAAGTGATGATTCAGTTTCCATAAATTTAATCAAAAAATAAAAAGTCTATTGAAGTTACTATATTTCTTTTTTATTGGATTTACAAACCTATCAATTCAAGCTTAAAGAGCACTCTACCAGGTGATCGCTTGAGTTAAGTGAGGTTTTTAGACCGAAATAATCAATGGCTTTTGCCTGTAACTCATCAAAAGATTGGCTTCGTTTAATGGCTTGAAAAAGATCTTTACCAATTAATGGGTGTTTACTAAACCAACCTGAAAATTCTTTAAAAACCCCTAACTTTTTTTGCCCAACATTTTGATATTCACTCAAAAGATTAAAGAAAAAACCAATTAATTCATGTTTGTTTTCTACAAGTTCTTTATTATTTAACCGACTATAGATTTGTTGAAATAGCAAAGGGTTTCTAATTGCTCCTCGCCCGCACATTAAGCCTCTTACACCTGTCTCATTTAGCATCTTTATTGCATCATCTGCATTCCAGATATCACCATTTCCAATCACAGGAAAAGGCAAGCTCTCAACAGCTTGTTTTAAGTAACCAAGATTTACTGGCCCATCAAAACCTGCGCATTTTGTACGTGCATGAATCGTAATAAAATCTAATGGGCACTTAGCAAGCGACATTAGAATTTGAGAATAATTTTCATCTGATTGATAACCAACTCTTGTTTTTAAAGATAGAGGGCCAGGATGCACTTCACGCATTGAATCTATCATCGAAATAATTTTATCTGGATTTAAAAGCAAAGCTGCCCCAGCACCGCTTGCATTTACACGCTTTGATGGGCAACCAACATTTAAATCAACCCAATCAGTGTCTAATAATGTACCTTTTTCTTTTAAAAACTTTAAGCAGGCAGCAAGTTCTTCAGGCTTTGCAGACATAAACTGGATCTGTAGAGGAATAGAATGCCGATGAAAACTTTTAATCTTCTGCCGAGAAGTTGTTATTCTTATAAACTCAGTTGCAACAAAGTTCATTCCTCCTTTTTGAATGATCAAATCCCTAAAAATAGAATTTGTAATTCCTTCCATTGGTGCAAGCATCAAAATTGGCTCAGCCATCCCGTGCTTAAAAAAAATATCACTCATTAAGAAGTACCTGTTCGATTAGTTTTTCTGCATCAAATTGCACAGCTTGCTTTTTAATACCAATCAGAAACTCAGTGTTTCCTTGCCCACCTTTGATAGGTGATTTTATAATATTAAATGGAAATAAAGAATTTTTTGCAGAGATTTCTAGAAAATCTAATAACACCTTTTTATGAATTTCGGTGTCTTTTATTATTCCACCCTCAGGAACTTTGTCACTATCAAGTTCATATTGAGGTTTTAGCAAAAAAACTATTTCACCAGTTTCTTTTAGCCAATTTTTTATTACTGGCAATATCAGTTTTGATGAAAGTAGCGATAAATCTACTGTAAGCAGATCTACTAATTCAGGGAGTTTGCTTAATTCAAGAACATTACATCTTTCCATCACTTCAACATTGGGGCTTTCTCTTAAGTTCCAATCAAGCTCTCCATATGCAGTATCAATTGCAAAGATTTTTTTAGCCCCAAATTTTAATAATACCTCTGTAAACCCACCTGTTGAACAGCCAGCATCCGCACAGATTTTATTACTGGGATTAATTTCAAATTCTGCTAAAGCAGCTTCAAGTTTTAAGCCACCGCGACTTACATATTTCTTTTGTTCAATAGTAGTAATCTCTGCATCAGGCAAAACCATAGTTCCAGGCTTATCACAAAGCTGCCCATTTAATTTTACTTTCCCGCTTAAGATAAGACCTTTAGCTTCGCGCTCATCAGCAGCAAGTCCGGCTTCCAGTAAGGCTTTATCTAGTCTGATTTTTTTAGGCATAAGGCTAATAGTATTTAAACATGTAAGATTAAGTAAGTCAGATTAAGATTGTAAGTATCTTATGACGAAAACAAAGAACATTACCCTTATTCTTTTAGCACCAAGAAACTTTTTAAGACATTTTACAAATTATTAATTGTAGCTTCGCTTTTTCTTTTTGACTTTGGAATTTTCTTTCAATACTTTTAAAACAAA
>JAGRAS010000069.1 GCA_020434465.1 Bdellovibrionales bacterium
TTTCAGATAGAATTTTAATGTTAGAAAATGCTTGTTATTCTGTGATTACCCCGGAAGGTTGTGCTTCAATACTTTGGGGAAGGGACAGAGAAAATGCGCCAGCTAATGAGCAAGTGCAAATGGCTGCAGATGCCCTTCAATTAACTGCATCCTCACTCCTATCACTTGGAGTTATCGATGAAATAGTGCCTGAACCAAATGGAGGAGCCCACAGAAATCACAAAGAGGCTGCTGAAATTCTAGGTACGTCTTTAGTAAGAAATCTTGAAGAACTTGGAAGATTAAGCGTTCAAGAGTTGCTTGATCAACGTTATAAAAAGTTCAGAGGGCTTGGCCCAATAACTGGAGATAATTAAGTTTCCAAGTGTTAATTTTAAACAATTCTGACTGTTGAAAGCAGAGTAAGTAATTGCTAGGATTAGTAATATGGCTAAAGGAAAAGATACGATAGAAATGTATGGAGTGGTAAAAGAGTGTTTTCCAGACACTACTTTTCGCGTTGAGTGCGATAATGGCCATGAGTTAACTGCTTATCTTGCAGGTAAAATGAGACGTTTCTACATACGAGTTCTTCCAGGGGATCATGTATTAGTTGAGATTTCCCCATACGACTTGCAACGTGGAAGAATCACGAAGCGACTTAAAGAAGCTCCTGATAAATCTGGTGAAGATAGTGGATCTAGCTCAAGTTCGAATGATAAGTAATCTTATCTTTTCTTTTTCTCTAATCAACTCCATTGAATTTTATAGATTTTTGTTAAAGCTACGATTCTGCTTCTAATGGAACATATAGGCAAATATATTGTTTTGAGTGTACTTGGGCGTGGAGCAATGGGTGTAGTTTACAAAGCCAGAGATCCAGAAATTGATCGTATAGTTGCCATAAAAACTTTACGAAAGATATTGCCTGCGGAGTTAAAGAAAACAGGTACTGTAATAAGTAGATTTATTACTGAAGCAAGATCTGCTGGAAGATTAAGGCATCAGCATATTATAACCATCTTTGATATTAGTCTTGAAGGTGAAGTTCCTTTTATAGTTATGGATTATGTAGAGGGAGAAACTTTATCTTCTGTTCTTTCAAAGTCAAAAAAAATAGATATTGATATAGCAATTAAATTATTGTCCCAGGCTGCAAAAGCCCTTGACTATGCTCACTCACAGGATGTTCTACATAAAGATATAAAACCGGGAAATTTACTAATTGATAAGCAAGGAAATTTATATATTTTAGATTTTGGAATTGCTTCGATTGGAGAATCTATTTCTAAGTATAGTGCTGGTGAAGAAATAGTAATGGGGACTCCTGGATATATGGCACCAGAACAAGCTTTAATGAAAAAATTGACAAAAAAAGTTGATATTTTTTCTTTAGGTGTTGTCGCGTTTGAAATGCTTTCTGGTACTAGACCATTTGAAGGTTCTGATTTTACAACTGCAATTCAGTCATTAGTTAATTCTAGGCCTAAATCAATTGTGTCTATTAATCCAGCAATTCCGATTGCTGTTGAAAGTGTTTTCGAGCGTGTTTTAGCTAAAACTGCTGAAATTAGATATAATTCGGCAATTGAATTTGTTGAAGATTTAGCTAAGGCATTGGGCATTAAGGTTGTCTTAGAACCTGATACGGCAATTAATGAAGAAAACGATTTAGAGAAAATCGAGTTAAGTGAAGATTTTGAAGAGACTTATGATTCACTAGAGGAAACTAAGAACAGTTCTAAACTGAGGAATTGGACGATTACAATTGCTATCTTTTGTATTCTGATGCTGTTGTTTATTGCTAATATTCTATTAGATTCCTCTGAAGATACAGATTTTACTGAAAAATCAAGAGCACTTGACTCTCAGACTTTGCTAAATGCTGGAGTCGGTGAAAAAGCAATCTTCAAGTTGCCAGATTTGGTCGATGTCGATATAGAAAAAAAACCTGGAGATTTAAGCTCTATAGAACTTTTAAGTTTGATTGCAGACAGTAAGATTCCTGAAGATAAGGTTGTAAATGCAATTGAAGAATCAAGTGAGAGATCGATTCCATTTTTACTAGAAGGTCTTGTAAAAGCAAGAGAGCATGCTTCTTATGTAGTCAGAGAAAAAGCTATTTTAGCAATCGGTAGTTTAAAAGACAAAAGAGCAACCTCTATTTTACTTGAGTCATTAGATGACTATGATTCAAGAGTAAGACTCGCAGCTGCTAAGTCATTGGCTATGGTTGCGAATTCGAATATTGTTCAGTATTTAGAAGTAAAAAAGTCAAGAGAGTCTTCTGCTGCTGTTAAGAACGCTTTAGATGAAACTATTAGACGTCTTAAAGTTTTTTAGTGACTAAGTTTTTCCAAATGTTGTAAAAACTCATCGGCTTCCAGATAGCCAGTAATACGAGAGTTTTTGAGTTCTTTTCCGCTAGAATCCAGAAATAAGATGCATGGCAAGCCAATTACATTATACTTTTCAGAGATTCGATTTGCTTCTTCATCAAGATTTGTAAAGTCAATTCTTGCAAGTTTAAATTTAGCCAGTTTAGATACAACTTTTTCGTCTGAAAATGTTAATTTGTCTAGCTCTTTACAGGCTGCGCACCAGTCTGCGTACAAATCCACCATTAAAACTTGATTATTTTTACTTGCTGCAATTTGCGCTGTTTCTAAATTTTTGTACCAAATAAGTTCAGGAGTGTTTTTTAGGTTTAAGCTATTAGCTAGTTGTGTTGTTGGGGTAGAAGTTTTCTCAGGTAAAAAGCTGAGTGAGATAAGAAACGCAAACAAAATGGCAGCAATTAGTTTTAGAAAGTTTGACTTTAGCTTGTTAGAGAGTATGAAGCAACTTAAAGCGATTATAGAGATAAAAATAGAATTGATATTGTAAATTGCGCTAAGTAACTCATCAGACAAAAGCCCTTGTGAGAAAAAAATCAAAACGGCTAGTATAAAAACACTAAGAATAAACTTTACTACACTAAGCCAAGAGCCGCTTTGTGGGAGTTTAGACAGCAGTGGACTAAAAGTTCCCAGTATTAAAAACGGAAAACCTAAACCCAAAGCATAAAAGAAAAGCATGCTAATACTGAGACTCATACTGTTTGTAGATGAGGCGATTACCAAGATTGTTAAAAGAACTGGGCCAACACAAGGTGCTGCGATAATCCCGCTAGCTGCACCCATAAGGAATGAACCTTGATAACCTTTGCCTCCAAATTTATTAGCGGCAGCTTGCAACTTATGTAGAAAAGAAAGGTTTAGAATGTCCAATGTATATAATGCAAGGCAAAACAATAGTATTACAATTCCAATTTTAACAAAGCTAGAGCTTAAAACTGAACCAAAAAAACTTCCACTAAGCACAGCTATTAAACCAAGAGTTGTAAAGCAACTGGCAATGCCAATAACGTAAGCAAGCGATAGTGCAAACGCTTTAAGTTTTGAAGTTTCTTGTCTTGCTCCAAAAATTCCCAATGTAATTGGAATTAAAGGATATACACAAGGAGTAAGGCAGGAGAGAAGTCCACCAAAAAAACACCAGAAAATGATAGACAAGTTTGAGTTATTGCTTGTTAGTTTGTTTGCAATTTCAGTTGCGTCAAAGGCGTACGTCAGATTAGATGTTATTAATAAGAGAAAAGAAATCGCTAATATCGTCAGGATCGCTAGCAAACCTTTATCAAGCCAAGATCTCTGGTAGTTCATTTTAAGTGACTAGTTTACGGGTTCATTTGTCATTCTAGCTTCTTCATTTAGCATTGAAAGCTCTCTTTCAAGACTGCTAATTTTTTCTAGATCGGAATCTGAAGCATCTCTATTTTCCCAGCACTTCGCCAGTAAGTTCCTGTAGTCTTTTAAAGCATCACCAATCTTAAGCTTAAGATCGATTGATTTTACATTTTTTTCTGTAAACTCAGCCCAACTAAGGAGTCGCTTTTGTTTTGCAGCTAAATCAAGTTTGTTTGAAATTTTATTGCTCATATTTCTTGTCTAAATAAACTTCTCTTTAGAATACATTATGTTATAGTCCTCTACAAGACTAACTCGTCTTATGATAGTTTCTCATTTAGATTTGTTCAAATTTAAGTAGATCTGAGTAAGGTTAAGAATATGAAAGAGAAAAACCAAGGGATTGTTGCTATTTTCCCTGGATCTTTTGATCCTTTTACAAATGGACATCTTGATATTTCTCATAGGGCATTAAAGTTGTTTTCTAAACTAATAATTGCCATTTTAGATAATCCTTATAAAAAACCACTTTTTAGCGTTGATGAGAGAAAATATCTTATTGGTCAGTCACTTGCAGGATGTAAAGGAGAGCTTGTTGTTGACTCCTTTTCAGGTTTGCTAGTTGATTATGCAAAAGACAAGAGTGATTGTGTAATTGTTAGGGGTCTAAGAGCAGTTAGTGATTATGAGTATGAGGCTCAAATGGCTTTAATGAATCGGAATATTAGTGGGGGCTTAGAAACGATATTTCTGTTAACTAGTGAGGAAAATTCCTATATTAGCTCCAGTGTTGTAAAACAAGTTGCACAATTTGGAGGTAATGTATCGTCAATGGTTCCAATGCCTGTACACGAAGCGTTAAATAAAAAATTCATAGCAGCTTGAGTAAAGAAACTTTTTACTGTATACACTCAACGAAGTATGGTTTTGTCGGTTCAGATGTAAGCTCTTTGGGTAAACAGGATTTATCTCAGATCCGCTAAAGCCAAATCCTAAACGGATTCGCCTGTTTTTCGTTGAGTATATTTATTGTTGGCAAATCTGCTGACGCAGATTTTGCTTATACTCAGCGAAAGAAGATCCGTAATTTAACCTAATGTCGCTGGGTATAGAAAAAACTATGCTTTTTTATAGTCTTGATAGTTTTTATTTAATTTAAGGGATCAAAAAATGACAAAGGAAAGAACACTGTCGATAATCAAACCTGATGCAGTTGAAAAAAATGTGATTGGTAAGATCTTAACTAGATTTGAAGATGCTAATTTGAAGATTGTTGGAACTAAAATGCTTAAACTCACAACTCAACAAGCGCAAGAATTTTATGCAGTTCATAAAGAAAGACCTTTCTATGGAGAGTTAGTTGAGTATATGACAACAGGTCCTGTTGTTGTTTCTGTTTTAGAGGGTGAAAATGCTGTTTCTGAAAACAGAAGATTGATGGGTGCAACCAATCCAAAAGAAGCAGAGGCTGGAACTATTCGCGCTGATTTTGCTGAGAGTATTAGTGCAAATGCTGTGCACGGTTCTGACAGCTTAGAAAATGCAAAAGTTGAAATTAGTTTTTTCTTTCCTGATCTTTCATAAGCTTGGACTATGTTCAAGAGGACTATGTCCAAGAGGGCTATGTCCAAGAGGGCTATGTCCAAGAAGACTATCTCCAAGATCTCGCTGGCTAGGCATGCATTTGAAAACGCCTGATCGGTATTTTTAAATGTGCCTGCTATATTTCAGGTACAGCTATATTTCTCTTTAATCAGATTTTTGAGAATAAAATTTGATTGCCAGTAGTAGAAATACGTACTGGATTAAGGAAAAAAATTGAACAAGTTCATTAGTAAACTTGTAACCAAATTAAATTTTTGAAACTTAGTTAGTTGTATCCCCGTTTGCTACAGCAGGTTTCAAATCTAATGCTGAATCGTTTTTCTTTGCTAAATCAGCATCGTTCTCAGTTAAAGCCAAATCAGGAGTATTACCTGGTGTTTGACTTGGAGAAGGTGTGACTTCTGTTTTTAAAACTTTTACAGCATGTAATCCTTTGGGGCCATCTTTGATTTCATAGAGAACTTCTTCTCCATCTTTCAAAGTTTTAAAGCCCTCAGATTCGATTACTGAGTAGTGAACAAATACATCCTTACCACTTTCATGTTCAATAAAACCAAAACCTTTGGCATCATTGAACCATTTAACTTGGCCTTTTAAGCTGCTAGACATAGCTTAACTCCAACGCGGTAAACCTATTATTAAAATAAATGTTTTACAAAGACTGGCATTACAATTGAAAGACTCAACAAATCGATCTTATAGATCATCAAGTCCACATTGGTGACAATACTTTGTAGGTGACAAATACATTAATAAGTCTACCTAACATCCCTTGAGGCACACTCTCTCCTAAAAATACTCACCATATTCAGGTTATTTCAGAGAGCAAAATTTATCTAAGTGTCACCTCATATCTATTAATAAACGTATTTAAAAATACTCATAATAGAATGTAGACAGCTCAAACAAATCGTTAGTGAAACCTCATGGTTACACATACACACATTCTAGCTTATAATAGAGGTAGGATGTCCAGAAAAAAATTAAATCTTAACAGCTTTTTAGAATAAACTTTTTAAGTTAGCCTAGTTTTGGTGTTTTTTAACTAAATTCAAGTAAGTCTCTAATAAAATAAGCTGTAAGTTTCAATAGTTAAATGTTGAAAAAAAAGCTAAGTGAAAAACTTGTTTTTGGGTTGTGATTTACTGAAATAGCTTTTTAAAAATTAACGTTGTTCCATAATTCCAAGTCTTTCCATAAACTACGCAGGATTTTAGGTTATGCAACAAGTCAGGAATTAAGGTAATTTACTATAATGGATTTGGAACTAATTAAAAAAGCTGTTGATTGTTTAGATTTACCAATATTTATTTTTTCTAATGATGGAAGTTGTAAGTACTCAAACTCAATTTTTCTGGATTTAATTGATAGTAAAGCTTCAGATAAATCTACTCTTGATTGTTCTAGCTTTTGGCCAAGTTTTTCTGAAACATTAATTAAAAATGGTCGACAAAAAATTAACTTTATAACCCAACAGGGAAAGAAGTTTAGAGTTTTATTAGATTTTACTGGCATAAGTGATGAGTTTTGTCTTGCAGTTGTTTCAGCAAAGTCAAGCGATGGCGATGATTCGAAAGATTTACATAAACAAAGGATTGAAACTTTAGGTGTTTTAGCTGGTGGAATTGCGCATGATTTCAATAATATTTTAGCTGGTATTTTAGGACACATAACTTATTTAAAAACCATCCTTCCTAAGGAAGGTAAGCACAGTGAGTCTTTGCTTGCTATTGAAGAAGGCGGACGTAAGGCGGCAAAACTGACACAGGAAATTCTAAACTATTCTAGACTTGAAGAAGTTGAGAAAGCCTTTCCAATTGATCCAAAGTTAGTAATCGATAGATCTTGCTCGCTTCTGCGAGGGGCATTTCCACCAAATGTTAGCATTCATGTAAACTCAGTTGAACATCCGATTCAAATTCTTGCTGATGAGGCAAAACTTTCGCAAGTTGTAGTTAATTTGTTAATGAACGCAAAAGATGCTTTAAATAATAATGGAGAGATTAAATTAGATTTAGAACTAATGTCTGCTTGTGATGAATTAAAGCAAGCTTTTAACGGTGGTGATCTCGGAGCGTCAAAATATCTTGTTTTGAGAGTAAAGGATAATGGCTCAGGAATAAGCCCAGAAAATCTAAAAAAGATCTTTGATCCGTATTATTCAACTAAGGGTCTTAGAGGCACTGGAATAGGCTTAGCCACTGTTAAATCTATAATCACTGAATTTGGAGGGGCTATTAAAGTTTTCTCTGAAGTAGGTAAAGGCACAGAGTTTGTGATTTATTTACCGAGTGTTTTAGAACTAAATGATAAAAGCAGCTCAGAGACTGA
>JAGRAS010000006.1 GCA_020434465.1 Bdellovibrionales bacterium
TAAAAGAGAAGAGTATTAAGTAAATGAGTAAGTTTGCTTGTTGTATTATAGGAGCAGGTGCTGTCGGTAATGCTTTAGCGGTACTTAGCTCACACAATCGAGAAACATATTTACTTGTAAAGCCTGAGCATAAGAAACTTTACTCTGAAGACTTACCTGAGATTTCTGGTGCAATTGATAAACATGCCAGTCCTGATCTGAGAATTATTACCAGAGAAGATTTGTCAGCACTGCCAGATAGAGTCGACTTTTGGATCTGCACTCGAGCGTACGATGTGCAAAATATACCAGAATATTTAAGTTTACGAGATCTTAATAATGATAGATTTGTTTTAGCGTCTAATGGGCTTGGGCTGTTTATGGATCTATCCGTGGATCTTGGTTCTCAGATTCCAATAATTAGAGCTTTGTTTAGTTTCGGTGTTAAGAAAACTAGCCCAACTTGCTCAGAGCTGTCTGGCAGTCTTATTTCAACTATAGCAGCTCGCATACAGGATGAAGGTTTCTTAAATGAAACTTTAGATTTTTTGTGCGACTTAGGTTTTAAAACCAGTAAAGAACAAAATATTGCTATAGCTGAATGGAGAAAAGTTATTACCAATATAATCGTAAATTCTTTATGTACGATAGCCAATAGCAATAACGGAGTAATTTTTAAAGATAAAAAAATTAAAATCAAAGCAGCAGAGATGCTAGCTGAAATCAAAGAAGTTGCAAATCGCGACGGATTTAATTTTAGTAATTTATCAGAAGATGTTTTTTTTAACTCAATTACTCCTCATGCAAGTAATATCAACTCAACCCTTGCAGCAATTAGAAATAAAAAAAAGACAGAGACAGATTTTTTTATTGGCCGCTTTTTAAAGATTGCAAATGCATATGGCATTCATACGCCTGTAACTAGCTCAGTTTTTGAGGAATTAAAATTAATTGAGAATTTAAGCTAGGTCAGGAGAGAATCCTCTACGCATTGTGTTCTCGGTATGGACTCGTGGTTCTACAAACTGAAGTAAGTAATCCGGGCCACCGGCTTTTGAGCCGATTCCAGACATTTTAAATCCACCAAAAGGTTGTCGGCAAACTATTGCTCCAGTGCAACTACGGTTAATGTATAAATTACCAACTTCAAATTCAGCTTTTGCTAATGCAATGTTATTCGGGCTTCTAGAGAAGACTCCCCCGGTTAATGCATATTGAGATTTGTTTGCCATTTTTATCGCATTAGCAAAGCTTTCCGCTTGTGCACAGGCAACAACAGGCCCAAAAACCTCCTCATTCCAGAGTTCAGAATCCTCGCTTACATCCCTGAAGACCGTTTGAGGTACAAAAAAACCTTTTCTAGGTGCGTCACCTTTGCAAACTAATTCATGTTTTTCTTCTGCATTTAAAATCGTTTTTTGAATTCTTTGAAATGCTTCATGATCAATTACAGGTCCAACAAAAGTTTCAGGTTTATAGGCTTCGCCTATAATTATATCCTTAGCAGCTTTAGCAAGTCTCTCAATTAGTCTTTCATAAGCATCACCTACTGCAATTACTCTTGAGCAGGCTGAGCATTTTTGGCCAGAAAAACCAAAAGCTGAATATAAAATTCCTTTAATTGCTTCATCTAAATCGGCGTCTTCATCTACAATAATTGCGTTTTTACCACCAAGTTCACAAATGATTTTTTTTAATTTGGTTTGACCAGGAAGTACTTCTGATGCGGTTTTTAAAATTTCCAAACCAACTGGTTTAGAGCCAGTAAAACAAATAATGTCAACATTTGGATGTTTTACCAAATTGCGACCAATTAGCTCTCCTTTTCCAGGAAGTAAAGCGAAAACATCTTTTGGTAGCCCGGCTTCAAGTAAGATTTCTGCAAAAACTCCAGCGATTAGCGAGGTTTGTTCGGCAGGTTTTAGTATAGTGCAATTACCAGTTACAAGTGCAGCAACTGTCATTCCACAAGCAATGGCTAATGGAAAATTCCATGGAGAAATTACTAATGCTATGCCTCTTGGGAAATAGCTATAATAATTTTCTTCTCCAA
Organism: Bdellovibrionales bacterium; assembly: GCA_020434465.1. The sequence continues at coordinate 2,033 of JAGRAS010000006.1, forward strand.
GTACTTTTTGAGTTAGTTTAGGCGTTCCCATTTCTTCGGCAAGTTGGGCGTAGTAAATGCAGAAATCAATCGCTTCATCTACGTCAGCGTCGGCTTCCTTCCAAGCTTTTCCTGCTTCATGAATAATTAAGGCCGCTAGCTCTAATTTACGTTCATGCATAATATCAGCAGTTTTCTTAAGAATATCTGCTCGTTTCTTCCAGCTTGTTTTTCGCCATTTATCTTTTGCTTTAATGAGAGATTGCATCGCATCTTGAACATGACTTTCGCCTGCAAAGTGTACCTGTCCTAATTCTTCCTCAGAACTAGGATCGATAGACTTCTCAATAATGTCGGTTTTAATTTTTTCCCCGTTGATTATTGGGTAAGCAACAATCTTTCCATAGTTTTCATTGCGAAAGCGCTCAATCTCTGAACGGAAGAGATCGCGGTTTTCACGGATACTAAAATCTGTTGGTGAGGCATTGGTGAAATTGAAACTTTTCATAAATCTAAATCAGTTTTAACGCAAAAAACTATCTATAGTCATTTAAAAACTCATCTTGTTCTTTATTGTTTTCATTTTTTGGAATCCAAAGTTTTTTAGAACCTGATTCTACTACGCTGTTTGCACTATCAAGTGCTTGCCCGGCTCCAGTTTCCACTTGAGTGCAAGAGCTTAGCATAAAAAATATAAGAAATATAAATACTTGTATTTTCATTTTATCCTTTAATGATTCAGTTTATAAATATCTTGTGTCTTGTACATAGTAAATATTATAAGACTCTTTAAATAAACACCAGGAGTATCCAATGAGAAAAATACTACTAACATTATTAATTACTTTAGCTTTAACTTCTACTGCTTCAGCGCAAAACGTTGGAAGCTGCGGATGGGGGTCTAAGCTTTTTAATGGCCAGAAAGGGGTTCTTCCTCAATCTTTGGCAGTTACCACAAACGGAACTAGTGGTAATCAAACTTTCGCGATTACTTCAGGTACTTCAGGCTGTACGCAGGACGGAGTAGTTAAGTCTTCTTGGCGGACTGCTGCATTTATTGATTCTAATATGAACAGATTTGCAAAAGATGTTTCTAGAGGTGAAGGCGAGTCTTTAGATACATTTGCTAGTTTATTAGATGTTACTAATGCTGATAAAGCAGAGTTTAATGCCGCGCTTAAAAATGAATTTGCAAAAGTTTTCCCATCAGCTGATGCAAATACAAATGATGTACTTGCTGGCATCAAAAATGTTTTAGCAAGTTCTCAGACATTATCTGTATACGCTAATCGCGTTTAGATTTTGCTGATAAAAAGGGCGTGTATTTTTTTACACGCCCTTTTTTTATTTAATCACCAGTTCCTCTCCTTAGAATTAAATTAAATGCGGCAACTTTTATTTTTATTCTTATTTTTTTTCTCAACCGAATTATTTGCCGACGATAAAATTAGAGAGCTCTCGCAAAGTCCACAGTGGCTTAAGCTCTTGCATTTTACAGAGACTTCACTTGGGAGTAGTAGAAGCTTAATTGATGATGAAAAGTTTTTTTTGAGTGAATCTGGTTCGACTAATGCAGAACTAGAATTAAAAAAGACGATAGAGCTTTTTTATAGCTCAAAGCCGGTAAAAGAAGAGGTTTTTTGTAGGTTTCAGGCTCGGGCAATTTGGTTAGATAAAAACTATAAACCTACAAAGAAGCGTTTTAAATGTCAGCGATACAAAGATTGGTATAGTTCTGTTAAGAGTGATTCTGTTACATTAGTTTTTCCAGCCTCTTTCATAAACAATCCAGCTTCAGCGTTTGGACACACTTTTTTAAAACTTGAAGCCCCAAATAAGAATAATACAGCCGCATATGCTGTAAATTTTGCTGCTGCTACGGGTGGAGAGAATGCTATTTTATATGCGCTGCTTGGAGTCTTTGGTGGCTATGGAGGATATTTTTCTGTTGGGCCTTATTATGAGAGGTTGAAAAAATATAGTGATTTAGAAAATCGGGATATCTGGGAGTTTGGATTGAATTTTACATCTGATGAAATTCAGATCTTACTTGCACATGTTTGGGAACTAAGAGAAGTGTCATCAACTTATTATTATTTTGATGAAAACTGTTCTTATCATTTACTTGCCTTATTAGATGCTGCAAGACCATCGCTCAATTTGCTTGATGATTTTTCGAGTTGGGTTATCCCCTCAGATACTGTTAAGGCAATTAATTCAAAACCTGGTCTGGTTGGTGAAGCGAGATTTAGGCCAGCTTTAGGGACAACACTATCTGCGTGGTCAAATAAATTAAATGGTTTTGAATCAAATCTAGTAAAGTCTGCAATTAAGGAATCTAATTTAGAAATCCTAAAAGCTGACAAAGATAATTCAAAACTTTTAGATGCTGCAAATGATTATGCTTCGTATTTAGCTTTCAAAGGTAAAGTAAGTGAAGATGATATTAGGAGTTTGCAATATAAGATCTTGCTATCTCGCAGCCAACTTAATAGCAAAAGTGTATCGCCTATTAAGGAAATTCCAGATTCTCCCCTTACTTCTCATGGTTCGATGAAGTTAGGGCTAGCTACTGGCATCAAAGAAGATAAGGGGTTTGAAGAATTTCAGCTAAGGCCGGCATATCATGAGTTAAGTGATCTCCGCTCTGGATTTTCACAAGGGAGTCAAATTTTATTTTTAGATACTAGATTTAGACTTACTGAAGCTGAAGGATTAGGTTTAGAAAACCTTGCTATATTAGATATAGTTTCTGCTTACCCTAGAAATGAATTCATTAAAACGAATTCTTGGGAATTCTCAACTATAATCGAGGAGCAGGATGTTGGTTATATACAAGACAGTCATGTATGGGAGTCTGCTATAGGATTTGGAGCCTCTGAGGGTGGTGCGGACTTTTTAATTTCAATTTTTTTGGATGCTAAATTTAAAATGAACAGGTATTTGGATGATAATTATGCATTTGGATTAGGGCCTCATTTAAAGTTTCTTTTATATTCTGATGAAAGTTTTACAAGCGAATTGGATTATTTTTTTACTGAAAATGTTTCTGGAGATACGCAAGCTAGTTCGAGAGCCAAATTAAGATTATTGTATTCTCCCGATACAACAAGTAGTTTGGAAGTTTATCTTATGAGGCTACAAGAGTATAAACAGCATGATTTTGAGGCGGGGATAGTATTAAGCAAATATTTTTAGTTTTCGCTATGTTTTTGCTATTTGGTTGTGGGTCACTTTTTCTTTACCCAAGTAAGCAGTTTTATCCAATACCAAAAGAAGTTTATTCTAGATTTTCGCAAGTAGAATTAAACGATTCTGATGGCCCAAAACTAATTGTTTGGAAGTTTAAGAGTAAAAAAGAGAAAGGAGTAGTGGTTTTTCTGCATGGTAATGCTGGGAATTTGAGCACGCAATTTAGCATTCCATTTTGGCTTAGTGAGAATGCTTATACAACTTATGCTTTAGATTATCGTGGTTTTGGTGGCTCTGAAGGAGTAGATTCAGTTGCAGGCTCATATGAGGATGCAAAAAGATTAATTCGCTATGTTGAGTCAGAAAATAGAGACTCAGAACTTATCTTTTATGGTCAAAGTTTTGGAGCCACATTGGCGTTGAGTTTAAGTTGCAATCCAGAACTGAGAAGTAAATTTAAGAAAATTGTAGCTGATAGTGGGTTTTCCAGTTTTTCTGGAATTATAAAAGATAAATTAGCAGAGCGTTGGTTAAGTGCTCCTCTTTTTCCTCTTGCCTATTTTTTTAGTGATAAATTTTCTCCTGATGTTTGTCTAAGTAATTCGAATCTTTCAGATGTAAGTTCTAATAGTTATATTCTACTTCATTCGGAAAGTGATGATACGGTTCCGTTTAAGCATGCCAAAAGAATAAAAGAGATTCTAGGGGAGAAAAGCCGTTTAATTATATCCAAAAACCAGCCTCATAATAGCGTATTAAATGATCCTATTGTTCAAGATGAACTACTTAAGGCTTTGGCTGGAAAGAGTTTATTATAAAGTCATTCGTGGCTCATTTAAAAGCGCATCAACTTCTTGATCGTCATGAAAGGTATGTCGCAGAAAACTTTCATTTGAAGTATTTTCTAGCAGTCTACGAACTAAGTAACCCATACCTGGAATCATTTGGCCAAGAGGAACATAAAGTCTGGTTAAATAGCCTTCTTTGGCGAAAGCTCTAGCAATAGGTTCAGCCATTCCATACAACATTTGTAGTTCGAAGTCTTTATTACTAAGGCCGCGGGACTCGGCATAACAGCATGCATGAGATAGCGATCTTATGTTATGAGATCCAAATGCTGGTAATACAAGCCGATGATTATCAAGAAGAAGTCTGCTTAATCTTTCATAGTTAGCATCGCTGCTTGCTTTTGCTGAGAATAATGGAGATTCCCAGTTTTGTTGATTGGATGAAATTGTTTCCATGTCCCAGTAAGCTCCTTTTACTAATCTTACTGCTACTGGTGCGCCGCGTTTTTTAGCAAAATCTAAAGTTTCGTGAATATATTGTTCGCAGCTTTTTGAATAGGCTTGTAATACAATTCCAGGATATGGAAAGTCTTTATGCTCTCCTTCACCGAATACTCTTTTATATGTTTCAAAAATAATCGGATTATTTGCAGAATCTTCGGCGTCAACATAAATTAGTGAATTGGACTTTTTAGCAAGCTGAACAATTGTTGAAAGACGCTCACTTAATATTTCAACACTGGTATCATAGTTAAGAGGACTGCATTGTGAGTAAAGAGCAGATAGTTTAACTGAGATACAATTTGGCCATGATTCTCCCGGATGTCCTTCAATTATAGGTTTTGCAATACGGGACTTTGGTATTTCCTTGCCGAAAACTTCAAGTGCTTCAATATAGCGCTTAAGATAATCTTCTGCTTCTTCTTCGCTTACAGAGTATTCTCCGAGTAAGTCAACTGTGTAGGCCAAGCCAGTTTTTCTTAGACGCTTTAATGCTCTTAAGGAGTTATTTGGAGTTTCTCCAGCAATAAACTGTTGAGCCATTTGAGATACGCTTTTCCTAACTGCTATAGATGTAAGCTTAGCTCTTAATGATCTTGGGTTTACATTTAAGCCCCAACCAATTAAACCATGAATTTGTTTTCCAATATCACCCAGGTACTCATTTACATGTTTAGCGACAGACTCACTGGAGCTTAAAGTAGGAAGTACATCTACTAACCTAAACATATTTACTTTGAATGATGGTTGAGTCATTGACCATTCCATGATTCGTCCTGACCAATAATTTTTATTGAACGCTCCAGGCTGTTCTTTTCCTATGGCATCAAAGATATGCTTGCCAAATACTTTTATTCTTTCATTTATGTCAGTGGAATATTCTTCAGCTGTACTCATTTTCTAAATTAAATAAATTAAATCACTTGTTAAATTATAACATATTTCTTTTGAACTTAAATGTATTGCTTAGACATTGATTTTACTAGGTAAAATTAAGCCGAGCTAATATTGAATTTGCTTCAATAACATCACCAGCCTTAACAAGTATCTCTTTAACTGTGGCAGCAAGTGGGCTCACTAATACATGCTCCATTTTCATTGATTCGATAACAATAATTGCATCACCTTCTTCTAGTTCAGTCCCTTCAGGAGCCTTAATAGAAATTATCTTTCCAGGGAGTGGGGAAGAGATCTCATTTGAAACTCCACCAATAGATTCTTCAGAGGTTTTTAATGGAGGTGTCTTAGTAGTTAATTTTAACAAGCCTAAGCTAGAATGTAACCAGCGGTCGGCCCTGTCAGATCTAACGTAGAATTTAATTTCTTCACCTTCATTTACTAGACTTATTTTATGATTATTAAAAAGTTTTATATTAGTAAAATTATAAGTGCGAGTTTTTAAAGTAGAATTAGCTTGGCTTATAGTGAAGTCAACCTTTACTTCTGCTGTTGATTTGTTAATAAATTCCAAACTTACATTGTAAAATGAATTTTCAACGCAATACCATCTATTAATTGCTTTATCAGTAGATAAATTCCAGCCAATCTTATCGAGCGCATAGTTTTTTTGCTCTTCGAAAGTGTCTGAGGGTTTTTTCTTTTGTAAGGAATTATTTAGGTAATTTGATTTGTAGTTAAAACAAGTGTCCCATAATAAGCATAGGGCTGCGGAAATAGCTGATTCTTGAAGTAGTTCTTCCTCGTTTGCAACTAGTGTTTCTGCATATAAAGTATAGTGTGAGCATGTTCTAAAGGCCTTACTTTTAAGGAGCTTCAATAGGTAGTTTGTGTTTGTTTCAACGCCTGCCGCGGTTAAGTTTGAAAGTGCTTTAATAGAATCTTTTATTGCTTGTTCACGGGATTCTGAATGTATGATAATTTTTGCAAGCATAGAATCATAATGATGCGTAACTCTATCACCGGTTAAAAATCCAGTATCAAATCGAAAGTTCTTGTTCTCTGAGTCATCTAAAGAAAAATCGATAAGCTTTCCGGTAGCGGCAGCGAAGTTTTTTGCAGGTTTTTCAGCGCAAAGTCTGAGTTCAATCGCATGACCTTGTGCTTTTAGTTGTTTTTTATTTAGAAGGTTTTTAATTTCATGCCCTTCTGCAACTCTAATTTGTAATTCAACTAAATCTAAGTTGAAAATTTTTTCAGTCACTGGATGCTCGACTTGTAGTCTGCTATTGACTTCTAAGAAATAAAAATTTTCATTAGAGTCCAGTAAGAATTCAACGGTTCCAGCGCCTTTATATGAGGTTGACTCAGCAAGCTCTTCAGCAAGTTTATGCATTTTATCACGTGTTTTTTTTGTGATTTCTGGGGCAGGGGCTTCTTCAATAACTTTCTGATGATTTCTTTGTAGGCTGCAATCTCTATCTCCCAAAGCAAGGGCTGTTTTTCCATCTGAGATAATTTGTATTTCAATATGCCTAGCTTTCTCAACTAACTTTTCAATGAATAAGTCGCCATTATTAAAGAAAGCCTTGGCTTCTCTAGAGGCTCCTAAAATCAAATCTTCTAGATCGCTTTCAGCATAGACTTTTCGCATTCCACGACCTCCGCCGCCTGCTGCTGCCTTAATTAAAGCTGGAATACCATTAGTACGAATAAAATCTGTTGCCAGTTTTAGTGAGTCATTGCCAGAAATACTTGCTCCAGGAATTAATGGTAGTTTCACTTTTTTCGCTGTTTCTTTAGCTGCAATTTTATCTCCCATTAGAGTAATTACTTCTGGTGAGGGACCAATAAAAGTAATCTTATTATTCTGGAGTGCAGAGGCAAAATTAGAATTTTCAGATAGAAAGCCGTATCCTGGATGTACTGCATCTACACCAGCTTTGTTTGCAATCTCTACGATTGCATCAATATTTAAGTATGAAGCATTAGATTCAGCTGGGCCAACTAAATATGCTTCGTCAGCAATTTTTGTATGCAGAGCGTGCCTGTCAGCAAAAGAGTAGATAGCAACAGATTTAATTCCAAGTTTTTGACAGGTTTTAGCAATTCTAACAGCTATTTCGCCGCGATTCGCTATAAGGATTTTTTTAAACTGCAACATATTATTATTTCAAAAAAGCTTTCCCTAACTAGAAGTATTACATTCTAAATACGCCGAACTTAGTTTTTGACCAGGGTCTATTAAGTGATGAAGATATGGAAATAGATAAAGTATTTCTAGTATCAACTGGATCAATTACTCCATCATCCCAAAGTCTAGCACTTGAGTAATACGCGTCTGCTTGATCTTCGTATCCTTTTTTTATTTTATTTCTATATTCCTCTGCTTCATTATCAGAAAGTTCTTTTCCCTTTGCTTTGTAGGAATCCATACGAACTTGAGTGAGTACATTTGCCGCTTGTTCTGGACCCATAACTGAGATTCTTGAATTTGGCCACATGAAAAGTGTTCGTGGTTGAAAAGCTCTTCCACTCATTCCGTAATTTCCTGCTCCGAATGAACCTCCAACTATAATTGTAAATTTTGGGACAGAGGCACATGAAACCGCAGTAACAAGTTTAGCTCCATCTTTAGCAATTCCTCCGTGTTCGTATTGTTTGCCAACCATAAATCCAGTTATGTTTTGAAAGAAAACTATTGGAATTTCCCGCTGGCAGCAGAGCTCAATAAAATGAGCTGCTTTTAAGGAGCTTTCTGAAAAAAGTATTCCATCGTTGGCAATTATTCCTACTAGATAACCGTCAATTCGAGCAAAGCCAGTAATAATTGTATTCCCGTACTCTTTTTTGAATTCGTTAAAATCACTACCATCAATAATACGGGCTAAAATTTCTCGCATTGGGAAATATTTTTTTGAATCTTTTGGAATTAGCCCATAAATCTCATCAGCTGGGTAAAGTGGTTCAACTGGGTTGATTCTATCTAACTCTTGCTTTGAATTTTGGCCAAGGTCGGCAATTATATTTCTAGTTATTGAAAGAGCATCATAATCATCGTTTGCATAATAATCGCTTACACCACTAATTTTGCAATGAACATCTGCGCCGCCAAGTTCTTCTGCGCTTATTTCTTCACCTGTGGCAGCTTTCACAAGAGGAGGGCCGCCTAAGAAGATAGTTGCTTGATTTTTGACCATTACAGTCTGATCGCTCATCGCTGGCACATAAGCTCCGCCAGCAGTACATGATCCCATTACTACTGCAATTTGTGGAATGCCTAGAGAACTCATTTGAGCTTGATTATAAAATATTCTTCCAAAATGATCTCTGTCTGGAAAAACTTGATCTTGTAGAGGTAGAAAAGCTCCGCCTGAATCAACTAAATAAACACAGGGAAGATTATTCTCGATTGCTACTTCTTGAGCTCTTAGATGTTTTTTTACAGTTAAGGGAAAGTAAGTTCCTCCTTTAACAGTTGCATCATTTGCAACAATCATACAATCTCTGCCAGAAACTATACCAATACCTGTAATAATTCCGGCTCCAGGGCGGACCCCTTCGTAAACATCTAAACCAGTAAACATTCCAAGCTCTAAAAAAGTCGAGCCAGGATCTATAAGTTGATTTATTCTTTCTCTTGCTAAGAGCTTCCCTCTTTCTTTATGTCGAGCAATCGAGTGATCTTCTTCTGGATCAACTGTAACTTTTAGAATTTGATTGTGCCTGGATTTTAGATTTTGAAAGTTCTGAAAATTATTTTCAAATTCATCAGTGGAGGTATTTATATTGGTTCCAAGAATCATATGCCTTCCTTAATTTGCGCTAAATTTATAGCATGTGTTTTCAAAAATGTCCGCCCATTGCATTTTTAGTCTAGATATATTTAGACATTTTTTTAAGCACCCATAGGCCTCGTGTTTCTTTAATAAAAATAAATAGTTAGCATGTTTTTATTAGATCTGGCTAGCTTCTATAGGCTTAATTTTCTTTCCAGCAAAAGCTCATTATATGATCATCTTTTTTAAAGCATAAGATGCTCAGACTCTCTAATAATGCTTTTATCTCAAGCCCTCTTCCAGCTATAGCAGTAACTTGAATACTATCACCAGTAACAGCGAGCTCAACATCTTTAAAGCCTGGTGTAACTGAACTTATGGGGGATACAGCTTTATAAATTGCTTCTTTAGCAGAAAAGAGTTGTAAAATTTTTTCTGGGTTGTTATCTGCACAAGTTTTTTCATTTTCTGTAGCTATTCTATTGCAAAGGCTTATATCAGCTTTATACAGAGCTTCTATATCGACCCCGATAGTTAGCATTTTTTCTTTTTTTGCTACTGCTGCAAGCGCAAGTGTATCTGTATGGCTAATTGATCCTAAGATATTGCTTGGCCACAGAGGAGTTTTGTTATCGGTTCTTAGAATTGGGATATTAGTTTCTAGGCCAAGTTTTTTAATTGCTAAGTGTGCCGCAACTCTTCCTATAAAAAACTGCTGTTTTCTACTTATTGAGCTGATTTTTTCAGCAAGTGATATCTCTTCAGTTAATAGAATATCATGACTACAGTCTGGCGTAGCTGTTTCACATGAAATTGAGCTTGGAAGTCCGGGCAGAATCATGGCTTATAAGATTGCATTATAAAAGTTTTATTTTAATGACATGTTTAAATATTTTACTATTAGTGGTAAAATTTAGTCTAACAAATGAGCTGAGATAAAAACAAGTTTTATTAAAGGAATTCAAATGTCAAAATGGTTAGTAAAATCTGAGCCAAACGTATATTCAATAGATAATCTCAAGAAAGATAAAAAAACTCTTTGGGATGGTGTCCGTAACTATCAAGCAAGAAATTTTCTTAAAGAAATGAAAAAGGGTGATCAGATTATTTTCTATCATTCTGCTACTGAGCCAATTGGTATAGCCGGGCTTGCTACAGTAAGTTCTCAGGCAATTGCAGATCCTAGTCAGTTTGATAAGCGTAGTAAGTATTTTGATGAAAAGGCAACTAAAGATAGTCCACGATGGTTCTCTCCAGAGCTCAAATTTTTAGAAAAATTTAATGAACTAGTGCCATTATCTAAACTAAAAAAGCAAAATGAACTTAAAGATATGCAGCTTCTTCGTCGAGGTAATAGATTGAGTGTTATGCCAGTGACAGATAAAGAATTTAAGTCCATACTAAAGCTTGCAAAATAATTTAGGCTTATGAGTAAAATACCAATAAAAACTCCAGATGAGATTGGCTTGATGAAACAGTCTTGCAGACTTACAAGCGAAATTTTAGACGATCTTTCTGATATTGTAGAACCTGGAATTACGACAGAGGATATTGATGCTTTTGTACATCAAAGAATAACTGAAGCTGGTGCAAGACCAGCTACTCTAGATTATCGGGGATTTCCTAAATCTTGTTGTACTTCAATTAATGAAGTGGTGTGTCATGGTATACCTAGTCCTTATCAAAAGCTTAAGCTCGGCGATATAATCAATATCGATGTTACTTCTATCTTGAACGGATTTCATGGTGATTCAAGTCGCATGTATTTAGTAGGTGGTGAAGAAGCCTGTAAGCCAGAAACAGTTGAGCTCGTTGAAATTACAAAACAGGCGATGTATGCGGGAATAGCCGAAGTGGCACCGAATAAAAATTTTGGCGACATTGGAGCTGGAATCCAAGAGTTTATTGAGAAACAAGAAAAAGAATATGGAATTGTGCGTGAGTATACTGGCCATGGGCTGGGTCTTGAATTTCATGAGCCTCCACAAATTATTCACGTTGGGAAGAGGGGGACAGGGCCCAAGATGAAACCAGGGATGACGTTTACAATTGAACCTATGATTAATCAAGGGACATGGAAAACTGCATTGTCTCGAGTTGATGGCTGGACTGTGCGTACAATGGATAATTTGTTATCTGCTCAGTGGGAACATACAGTTTTAGTTACTGATAATGGTGTTGAGATACTAACAAAGAGCTTGCGGTTTGATAATTAATGCCTAGAATACCCAAAGAGTTTGCAAGTCTTTTGCAAGTTGCAGTGATTATGCTCGCTGTTTTTGTAAGTCTTGAGTACAAAATAGATTCCAAAATTTTGTCTCTTATTTTATTTGTTATAGCCTTTCTCATATTGTTCATTAGAGCTTTAAAAATTCGCTCGTTTGATCCTGAAAGTTTTGCGAGATTTCCTCAAAATTACAATAAAGAGTTTATTGAAGTAAGCGGCAAAATAGTAAGGATATTTGAGGATTCTATTTTTGAAAAAGTTAAAAGAAAAGCAGTTGATAAATACCGTGATTCAATTGGCGACCCGAATCCCAAAGGCAGATACAGCCATCAGCGGTTTTTGATTAAGTCTGATGAGATTTATCCAGGTGAAACGATATTAATAGAACATAATGAAAATTTTGGAAGATTGAATATTCAAAGAGGAGATAAAGTTTTAGTTAAGGGAGAGTATATTCATACTAAGAATTTTCGACATCGTTATGGTAGAATTCATAAAACTCATCCGCCACTTGGATGGATTCGAGTAAATTAGTATCTTTGGTATTTGGTACTGGTATTTGGTACAACCCAACTATTTTCAACTTAATTAATGACTGAATGTTGGTAAAGTATTCGTGACATTTTTTTGGTTTTTGGCCTAATCAACTTAAGTTCTTAGAATCAGAACGAGTCAATTTGAATGAGATTTATTGAAATCCCAGATTAAGAATAGATTTGTACACAGAATTAGCTTACTTTCAGAATTTAGTACGCAAGTAAGTTATAATTTGGTGGTAGTGGTGGCTTAAATGCTCCAGGTGGCCACACTACACTAAAGTCTCCCTGCTTCCACTTCTGATAACACTCCTTACATCGGTCACAAAATAGTTTGAAAGACTTAATCTCTTCATTCCTCTCTTTACTACAATTTGTATAAACAAATATCTTGTTAGTCTTTTTCTTAGGCTTGTGACTTTTTAATAGTGGTTGAGACTTTAAAACCTCTACTCCAAGTATAGGTTTACCTTCTAAGTTTCTTTTTTCTAATGCTAGCTGCTCTAGAGTTTGTAGATGATCTAGGATCTTAGTATTTATCTTATAAACTTCCTCATCATCCTGAACTCCAAAGCACTTCATCCAAGCATTTGGCTCTCTTTTTAATATTTGTATTTGTTTATTTTTATTCTTTAATCTTCT
>JAGRAS010000070.1 GCA_020434465.1 Bdellovibrionales bacterium
TAAAGCAGTGTTTTTTATTTTTGTTGCAATTTCCTCAAGAGTAATGCCGTAGGATCTTAGCTTTGAGAGTGGAACTTCAACTGCAATCTCAGGTTTTGGTGCTAAGCCAAGCTCTACAAGGGTTACGCCAGGCCTACTGACTAGATCGTCTCTGATACGCTCAGCTAAATCTCTTAAAGAATTAAGGCTCTGATCCCCGTAAACTAGTAAAGTGAGTACTTCACGTCGATTTTCAATCAGGCTAACAACTGGTCTTTCTGTATCTTCTGGAAAAGATGAAATACGATCAACTTCATTTTTTGCATCTTGTAAAACTTTAAATGGATTTGCTGTAGATAGAAGCTCTATAGTTACATTTCCAGCTCCTTCAGAAGCTGTGGAAGTAACTCTTTTAACACCATCAAGCCCTCTAACTTTATCTTCGATTGAAAGAACAATTCCTTGTTCAACTTCTTCTGGGCTTGCTCCAGGATAGGGTACAGAAATAGTAATTGTATCGGTTGTAAATTCTGGAAATACTTCTTGCTTTACCTGTGTTGCAACAAGCAAGCCACCAACAAGCAAAACAATCATTAATAAGTTTGAAGCAACACTATTTTCTGCCATCCAAGCAATAGGACCTGAGAATTTTTTATTAGTGCTTTGTTCCATATATTAAATTCTATTCAGAAGTTTTAACATTCATTCCATCTAATGCTGTTTTAATAGCTGTAGTGATTACTGTGATTTCATTTTTTAAATTTGCTCTAACAAAAACTTTATCACCTTCTGTAAAAATTTCTTCCACATCAACTTTTTTAAGTTTAGAATTTTCCAAAGTCCAAATTTGTGAATTTTCTCTGAGTGATTCCCTTGGAAGTTCATATACATCAGCAATTTTTTTTCCTTGAAAATCTACGCGAACAAAGGATCCTATCAATAAAGGTGTATTCCCATTTATTGAATCTAAAGGATCGTGAACTTCAACTAAAACTTGTGCCATGCGACCAGTTTTATCTACATCACCTAAAAACCTAATGAGCTTGCCAGTAGTTGTAAAAATATGTTTATCGGAAAAAGTCTGATAAATTTCAACATGTGAATCATATGCATTTGGATTTCCATTAAACGCAAGTGAGTCTAGGTCTTTTCTTGGAAGACGTACAATTATTTGAAAAGTTTTTGTGCCTGCTACAGTCCCAATCGGGGTTTGAGAATTTATAAATTTTCCAACTTCAGAAAGTTTTTCAAGTATAATTAAATCATATGGAGCCGTGATACTTGTTCTTTGTAAATCAAGTTCAGCTTTACTTAACTGGCTCTGAGCAGCAGTAAGAGCGGCTTGCTTTTCAGCCAAGTGAGGCTTTCTTAAAACCAAATCCTCACCAACCGTAGACTTTTTAAAATCTTTGTTCAAAAGCTCCCATTCTTTTTGAGCTACAATTTGGTTGCCTTCTTCAAGTTTTAACTCGAACTCAGCTTTTGCAAGCTGAGCTTTAGCTTGCGCAAGTGCTGATTGATAATCACGGTCATCGATCTTTAATATAACCTCACCTGCTTTAATTCTACCGCCTTCTTGAAAGTTTTGATTTACCTCAGTTATGTATCCACTTACTTGTGACCTTAATTCAATCATTTGCTTTGATTCTACAGTTCCATAGCCAGATATACTTATTTGAGTAGTCATAGGCTTTGACTGTATCACTTTTACAAGTGGGGCTGATGATCTGGGAGGAGACTTTGGCGGAACTTTTTTAAAAACTATTAATGTAAATGCGACAATTAAAGAAATGACAATTATAATTGGCACTGAAATAAATTTACGAGATTTTAACTTACTAATTTCGAAACTCATAACTTAACTTCTCCGGATTTAGGGCTGCTATCATCTTGCCATCTTCCGCCAATAGCGAGATGAAGTTTAACTCTAGCATTTAATAAATTTGCTGATTCATTTACATATCTTCTCTCTAAGCTTTGTAATGATTGGAGTGCAAGTACTACCTGAATATACTCTGTAAGTCCATGTCGGTATCTGTTTTGAGATTCATCTAGTGTCGCTTTAGCATAAACAAGTTGTTGTTTTAATAATTTCACTAATTCTGCTTGCGATTTTTCCTTAGATATTGCTGTTTCAACATCTGCCAATGCTATTATGAATTGATTATCAAAGAGTTTAATCTGTTCATTTACTTGCGATTCGTTAAGTCTAACTACAGCTCTTCTTCTGCCGCCATCAATTAGTGGTAGTAAAAGGTTTCCAAAAATACTCCCTTGCTGTCTGTCTAATACGTCTTCTACTTGGCTTGCCTTAAAATCATAATTTAAACCCAAAGCTAGTCTTGGGAATCTTTCAGCCACTGCTTTTGCTAAATCGTATTCTTGAGCTTGTAACCTTGCTCTGTAGGCTAATAAATCAGGCCGGTAATCTATTAACTCTGCTGGGCTAATAAAACCAGGGAATTTTGGCAAAGCTGGTAGATTCCCAGCTATTTTCATATTCTCAACTGAGTTTAGAGTTTTTCCAAGAAGTACAGCTAATTGGTTTTTAAAACTCTCATAGTCAGTTTTTATTTGTGGTGCTTCAGCCTTTACAGATTGCAGCTGTTGCCTTTGCTGAAAAACATCCAAAGCAGTGCCTTTACCGAGAGAGAATCTAAGCTCAGCTAGTTCCAAAAGAACTTTATTAGAATCAATTTGTTCAGAAATAAGTTTTGTTAATTTTTCTTGCTTATTTAAATTAAACCAAGAGTTTGCAATTGCTCCGGTTAGCAACAGAGCTGTGTTCTCTGCATCTGCTCTTGCTGCTTCAGCCCTATATTCTTGGGCACGTTTACCAGAAAGAACTCTTTTCCAGATATCAACTTCAAAAGATAAACCATTACGAATTGCAAAATCATTAAAGTAAATTGTGTTTTGTGAATCAACAGATAAAGCACCTTGTAGTTCTGGATTTACAAATCTAGATCGTGAGCCCGTACCAGAAACTGAAAGTTGAGGATAAAGTTCACTACCTGCAATCACAGCCTGCTCTTGGGCTTGCCTTAGTCTTTCCCAAGCAGCTTGCAAATTTAAATTATTATCAAGAGCTGCAAGAATAAGCTTGTTTAATGTTTTGTCATTAAAATTTTCCCACCATTTTACTTCAGTTTTAGTACTATTTGTGTCTGCTTCAATATTACTGAATCTTACAGGGGGATCTATATTTGGTTTATTGAAAAATCTAACAGAATGAGGGCTACATGCTGTAAGCAGAAGTATTAAATTAAACACAAAAAAACGCTTAAGCATTAAAGCCTCCTTCACAGAAGTCTAAAAGCATAGAAAGCATTTTTTTGTCTGAATATTTTCCTTTAAAAAAGCGGTCAATGAATCCTGGCTTTAGTGGCAACAAAACGGCTTGAAACATTGCACCAACAATAAAAGCAAGGCGTATCCCATATTCATCATTTTTTAAATTTGGCAAAGTTTTTTTTAATTCTGTTAGAAAAATGTGAATTACATCATCTAGTTCTTCATACATAACTTTTTGAATATGCGGCGCTGTTTCAGCATGTGCTCTGGCAACAACTCTAAAAAAGTGTTGGCCACCTGACTCTTTATCCTGACCAAGTTCAACACTTGGAGAAAGAAATGCGTATAATAAATCTTTAAGAGGAATTTTTTTATCTTTATTTTTTTGCCTAAAAAAATCTAATAACTCAAAACGTTTTTTGTTAATTTGTGAAAGCCTACGTTTTATTACTGCCGAAACAAGTTCGTCTTTTGAGCCAAAATGATAATTTACAAGAGCAACATTTACACCAGCTTCTTCTACGATTGATCTGATTGAGACTGTTGAAATTCCATTTTCGGCAAAAAGTTTTTCTGCTGCGTTTAGAATACGCTCAGGCGTAGAGTGACTTAAAGTTTCAATTGCTTTGCTCAAAAGTTAAACGACCGTTTTAAACATTTGTTTAAATATAGCATACTTATAAATAAATTCCAAATACAAGGTATTTTCACAGTATTTTCATATAGATATCGAGTTAAACTAATTTTTAGAATGCTGGAAGAAAAGATTTTTATATAATAATCTGAATTTGATTTAAGAAAGCTGATAAGAAAAGCAATCTACCTAACTCAGGTTGATAATTTATAGATCTATAAGTAGGCAAATTTTCTAAGGTAAAAAAGAATGATTAATCAAGAAATTATTGTTGGCGCGAGCTTAGAAAAAAAAGTTTCTTTATTAGCAGCAATGGCCAATCGGCATGGATTGATTACTGGTGCAACAGGCACAGGTAAGACAGTAACATTGCAGCTACTTGCAGAATCCTTTGCAAGGCTTGGAGTTCCTGTTTTTGCAGCAGACATAAAAGGTGATTTAAGTGGGCTTGCTGCTACAGGCTCACCACACCCAAAAATAGAAGATCGATTAAAAAAAATTGGTCTAGAAAATTTTAACTTTGAAGCATCTCCAAGTGTTTTCTGGGATGTATACGGAGAAAAAGGTCATCCAGTTAGGATTACTGTTTCTGAAATGGGGCCCTTACTTTTATCTCATGTGCTTGAACTGAACGAAGTTCAGGAGGGAGTTATTCATGTAGCATTTAAGCTAGCTGATGAAGAGGGTCTGTTACTCTTGGATTTAAAAGACTTAAGATCTTTACTTGAGTGGCTGGCTGAAAATGAAGAAGAAGTTTCTGCTAAGTATGGTCGAGTTAGTGCCCAAAGTATTGGTGCAATACAACGCAGGTTATTAATGCTAGAATCTGCTGGTGGAACAGTATTGTTTGGGGAGCCTGCTCTACAAATAAAAGATCTTTTGCATCGAGACTTTTCTGGTAGAGCCGTTATTAGTGTTTTAGAAGCTGGAAAGCTCTTTAATAATCCCAGAGTCTATACAACTTTTTTACTTTGGTTGTTATCTGAACTTTTTGAAGAATTACCTGAGGTTGGTGATCAAGAACTTCCAAAAATGATTTTTTTCTTTGATGAAGCTCATTTGTTATTTGATCAAGCTTCTAAGCCACTTCTGGAGAGGATAGAGCAGGTTATCCGGTTGATTCGTTCAAAGGGAGTTGGAATATTTTTTGTTACTCAGCACCCACTTGATATTCCAGAATCAGTACTAGGGCAATTAGGCAACCGGGTTCAGCATGCGCTAAGAGCTTTCACACCTAAAGAAAAGCAAGCTGTAAAAACTGCTGCAAATACATTTAGACAGAATCCGAATTTTAATGCAGAGGAAGAAATCACAAATCTTGGAGTTGGGGAAGCTTTAGTCTCTACGCTTGATGAAAAAGGTGTGCCAACTATTGTTGAAAAAGTTTTGATATCTCCTCCTCAATCTAGAATTGGTGCAATAAGTGAGCAAGAAAGGATAAGTCTAATTGAAAGATCTCCTTTAAAAGGAGTTTATGACAAAATTATAGATCGCGAGTCTGCTTATGAAGTATTGCAAAAACGTAGAAAGGAATTAGCAGACAAACTTGAGACAGAAGCTTCTTCAAAAAAGAAATCTAATAGGCAATCTGCAAGCGAGGCTTTTTTAAAATCAATTTTACGAAGTGTTGGTAGTAGCATCGGTAGAAGTATTGCTAGAGGCGTTTTGGGATCTGTTCTTAGGCGCTAACAAAGACACGAGGTTGTTAGATGTTCAACTTGTGCCATAGTCACGGATTTTCGCTGATTGAGGAGCGACTTCGCAGAATTGTCTTTCAAACTGATAAAGATTTTGAGTTAACTGAACCAGAGTTAAATAAATCTTATGTAGATCTGTATGAAATTAAACAGAATTGGGCAGTAGTTGGTGTTTTTGATGGAGTTAAAGTCTCTGTAAACTTTCAAATCGCAGAAGAAGATGGTGAGGAAAAGTTTGTTGTTTCTACTTATTGTAGCCAATATGTAAGATTTTTTGATTTAAAGAGTTTTGAAACAGTAGATCTTGATCAAGCTATCAAGCGTTTTTCTGCTTATCTAGATAGTCTTAAGTCAGGGATTCTTAATGATGAGTTTTTGCATGAACAGAATGTTTGGAAAAAAGAAAAATATGATGAGCAAGGTTATAAGCCTAAGGGGATAGATCCTATGTCTCTATTACGTACAAGCTCTGAGAAGTGGGAGTTAAGGTTTGGTTCCGAAAAGCTAAGTATACACAGAGAGCATCCTGGGCAGTGGTTTGTTATAAGATATTCACAAATTGAAACTGGATTTTCAGAGACTATTTATATTCAAAATCGTAAAATTAGTCATGAACTTGTCTCTGTTAGAGAAAAGCCTATTGATGCAAGTGAAGAATTTTTTAGATTACTTAGTTCTGGAAGTATTTTTGATGATTTTCAAAAGGCAGCTTATTTAGCAGCTGATTCTGTTAAGCAGAAATCTGGTTATTGTAAAAATTTAAGACGTTTTAAAGAAGCATTTGCTAAGCATCCTTGGAAAGAAGAATTAGCTCCATTAATAGATGATTAAGAGAGGAAGGCTGTATGCTTAATGTAAATCCAAATCCAAACTTTTCTGGCATTGAAAATCAACTTAGAAATTGTACCGCTAAAGTAAATCCTGAGTTCAAATTAAACGAATCGAGTTGTGCAGGTAAGGATAGCACCTGCAAGAGCTGGAGCGTTATGGGTGAATATCATAAGTTAAGATCCGGAGTAGGTTTTGAAATTATAAAAGATAAAGAAAAGTTTGTGTTTTATGTGTTTCCGACATGTGGATCCTATACAGAGTTTTTTGAACTTGATTCTTTACAAACCACTAATCTAGATGAAGCTCTAGCGAGATTTGAGCTTTATCTTAGCTTTTTAAATTCAGGTGAAATTTTAGAAGAATATTTACCTTTTCAAAATATTTGGCGTAAAAAGTACGGAACAGACAAAGCCCCTGAAGAATTAGAAGATGAAGGAAGCTTGTTTATTGATATCTCATGTTGGGAATTAAAAATAAAAAACGAAGCAATAAAAATAACTGAAAATCTTTTGCTTAACGGAATTACAACAGTAAAAACTATTTCAATTGAATATAAAAATTCTACAACTGGATTTTTTGAAAAGCTTTTAATACGAGATGGGGAGATTACTTCTCAAGCAGAGGCTGAATTTTCACGCCCCGTTGAATATGATCAACGATTGTGTGAAATGTTAAATACCCCCTTTGAAGAATTGACCTCTTTTAGTTTTCCTTCAGTTGGTGAAGTAGATAGTGATTGTGTAAATATTAAAAGATTCAAACCTCAGTTAAGAAATCATCCTTTAAAAAATGAAATGTTATGTCTGCTTGAAGATTAGTCTCTAAGAATTGCTATCTAAAGATAAAACTTCGTCCATAAAAGTACTTACAATGTAATCCATCATATCCCGCACAGATACAATCCCAATTGCCATGCCATCTGGATCTGTTATTGGCAAGTGTCTAAAACCTCCATGTGCCATAATACTTAAGCCAAATGCAATTGGGCTATCCGGCGCTATAGTTAGTGGATCTTTAGTCATAAAATCTGAAATTTTTGCTGTGTTTTCATCTATCCCACGATTATAAACTTTCGTTAAGTAGTCACGTTCGCTAAAAATTCCGAGTAAGATATCGTTTGAGTCACAAACAAGTACGCACCCCACATTATTAT
>JAGRAS010000071.1 GCA_020434465.1 Bdellovibrionales bacterium
AGATCAGTTTTATAAAAACTATTCAAAAAATAAAAAAAGTAAGCAAGCAAAAATAAAAACTTTTAGAAAAAAAATTCCAAATTCTTTACTGATTAAAGGAGCCAAAGAGCATAATTTAAAAGACTTAGATCTTGAGGTGCCTCTTAAATCTATGGTTGCTATCACAGGAGTATCAGGCTCAGGTAAGTCTACAGTTGCAAAAGATATTATTTATGCTGAAGGGCAACGCCGCTATCTTGATTGCCTTTCACCTTATGCAAGACAATTTATTAAAGAACTAAAAAAGCCTGATCTTGATTCAATTACAAACATTCCGCCTACAATCTGTGTTTATCAACATACTTTTCAACCTTCGAGACTTTCAACAATCGGCACAATGTCAGAAGTTTATAATTTACTGCGCTTACTTTACTCAAAACTTGGCACGCAGTATTGCCCAACTCATAGCGAACAAGAAATCTCCCCTTTAAGCGCTGAAGAAATTGCTGAAGACATCAAAGATTTTAAAAAAGAAGCTATCAGAATTTTAGCTCCTATCATTAAAAACAAAAAAGGATTACATAAAGAAGTTTTTCAAAGGGCGATTAATTCTGAAATTAATGAAATTCGTGTTGATGGAATTTTAGATTCACCAAGTAAATACCTAGAAGGGCTAGAAAGATCTAAAACTCATTCTATTGATTACACTATTGCAAAATTTACACCTGCAAATTTAGATTTTGAATTAATAGTGGAAGCTGTTCAATACGCATTAAGCCTAGGAGCTGGCACTCTGTCTGTAGTAACAGCAAATGAAGAATGGATATATAGTAGAGATCGAACTTGCTCAACGTGCAAACGAGGTTTTTTTAAACCTGACCCTGAAGATCTTTCATTTAACTCTCGGCGAGGAGTTTGTGATAATTGCTCAGGAACTGGAATGATTGATGATGAAATCTGCTCAGTATGTGATGGGGCAAGAATAAATGCTATTGGAAGAAATATTCGAATCGGTGATTTAAATATAGCTGAGGCTTGTTACTTAAATCCTGTGCAACTCAAATCTTTTTTAGATAAGCAAACATTTACAGATTATGCAAAAAAAATTGCTGAACCAATATTAAAAGAAATTTATTCTAAGCTAAGTTCTCTAGTTCAACTTGGGCTTGAATACTTACCGCTTGATAGAGATTGTTCAACACTATCAAGTGGAGAACTACAAAGACTTAGAATTTCTGCCGCTGTTGGCTCGCCCTTAACTGGAGTAATGTATATTTTTGATGAACCAAGCGCCTGTTTACATCCTTTAGACAATCAAAAAGTTTTAGAAGAACTAAAAAAATTAAATGAAAGGGGTAATTCTGTACTCCTAATTGAACATGATGAAGATAGCATATTAGCTTGCAAAGATATCATAGATATTGGGCCAGGTGGTGGAAGAAACGGCGGTGAAATAGTTTTTAATGGTGATATTAGCAGTTTTTTAAACAGTTCAAATTCTGAAACTGCAAGAGCCTTGAGAAATCAGCTTGAAAAAAACTTTGCTAAAGAAGATCTAGTAATTAATGAGTTTCTGCATCTAGAAAGTGGGATTTGTAATAATATTGAGTCAATAAAAACAAAAATTCCTCTTGGTACTTTGACTGTTGTTTGTGGTGTGTCTGGTGCCGGAAAAAGCTCGCTTGTTCACGGAGTGCTAGCAGAAACTGTTGAGTTTTCTAAATTAAATTCAAAAGAAAAATGGGAGTATGAAACCAGTAAAATTCATTCTGATGTTGCAATTGAGCGTTTTCTTGAAATTGATCAAACTCCAATTGGGGCTAATTCGCGCTCCACTCCAGCCTCGTACTTAAAAATCTGGGATCAGATTAGAAAGCTATATGCTTCGAGCATTGAAGCTAAAGCGCGTGGCTGGGATGCCTCGTATTTTTCATATAATACTGGTAAAGGCCGTTGCCCGGAGTGTCAGGGAAAAGGCGAGTTAACATTAGAAATGAGTTTTCTTGCTGATGCAAAAATTCCCTGCGAAACTTGCGATGGAAAACGCTATAATGAAGATGCTTGTAGCATTATTTATCTGGGGCTTAATATTAGTGAAGTTTTAGATTTAACTTTCGAAGAAGCTAAAACTCATTTTGCAAATCATAAATCAGTTCATAGATCTCTTCATCAAGCATGTGAATTGGGGCTAGGCTATCTTAGTTTAGGGCAAAGCTCAGCAAGTCTTTCTGGGGGAGAGTCGCAGCGATTAAAGCTTGTTTCAGAGCTAAGCCTAAGTCGTAAAGGTCATACAGTATACATCTTAGATGAACCAACTACAGGATTACACAAAGCAGATGTTGGAAAGTTAATAAAAATTCTTCATTCTTTAAAAGAACAAGGTCACAGTTTAATTGTAATCGAACATGATCCAGCTCTGATTGAATCAGCAGATTATATCATTGAAATGGGCCCAGGGCCGGCTGAAAAAGGCGGCAAAATTATTTTCAATGGTAAATTTGAAAATCTAAAAAAAGCAAAGACTCCTTGGGGAAATTACTTATCAAATCTTGAATCTAAAAAGATAAGCTTAGTTTCTAAGCCTGCTTAAACTTATTGACAATACTTTATAAAAACCACCCGCTTTCTTTAATTGTCGGAATTAAAAATTCATTGTTAAATTCTTTAAGTGTACGCTTGCTAAGTAAAACATAAATACTTTCTACTTCTCTTAGTTCAGTAGGCATAAGTATACAAAAAGAATTTTCTACTAGAATCACAAAACTAAACATTTGAAATTTATCTTTAATAATATCACCTAATAAAGTGCTTGATTTAATATCCTTTGTTTGCACGCCTGTTAGATGACTTAAAATTTTTTTTAGAACCTCAGGATTAATATGTAACTTTTTTCCCGATCTTAATATTGAAGTACCATTAGATTTAGCGTTTTTTTCAATAACAATAGTAAGATTCTTTTTTTTTCGTGAATGAGTTAAAAGTGTCCCGCGAACTTTTTTGGGGCTTTTTTGTTTAGATCTCATAACTTCCCTTTTTTCAGCAGCTGAAGTTATATCTTGAAAATCTTCACATTTTGCTTTCTGAAGACCTGTAAATTGAATTAGATTTGAATCAATTGTTGGAAGTTTTTTGTTACTAGAGAAAACTGCTATTAAAGCCTGTGCTTTTATAAATAGATCTTTGCCTCTTTCTAAACCAAAACTATCAACAATACACCTAAAAAGGCGAGTTTGTTTCTCTGAGTCAGTTAAAGCACTAAAAGCTAATAAATACTCTAAAGGTATTCTTGGTAACTTAGCTAAAACAGATAGGATTTTTTTGTCAGAAAGTCCTCTTAGTTTTATTTTATCACTTTCATTTAACAGGCAGCCTATTGCAGACTTACTCATAAATGGCCAAAGAATCGCACAAACTTCTTTTGGTGAAATTAAATTCGAACTAGCAATTTGAATAATTAAGTCATTTCTTATTTTTATTCCTATATTAGCATCCAAATTTTCATATAAAGTTTTTAAATTAGATGCTAATTTAATTTTAAGCTGATCTTCCAAGGGTTCGGCTACTATATTTTTTTCTCTTTCTATTTTCTCTTCTAATTGATCAGCAGAGTGATCGATAGTTTTTATAACTATACCTTTGGAAAAAATAAGCTCTTGTGGATCGATTATAGGATACTTTTTGCCTGATCGAATACAAGCAATTAGTTCACTTACTCTAGTTGAAAGTTCCTTTGTTTTATCAATTCCATAAGCCAAAGTTACTGCTTTATAAAAACTAAGGCTTAGATCAGTGTCTTGATCTGAAGCAAAGGCAGCTAAAAATTCAAACGGAAATTTAGGTATAAATCTTAAAGTAGTAAAAATTTTAAGTCTGCTTATTCCTGCTAGTAAAGTCTTTGGATCTTCATTAAATAAACATTTAACTGTTTCCTTAGATAAATGAGGCCAAAGTGTTAAACAAGTTTCTAACACTGAAATCTTATTAACTTCTGAAATTTGATTTAATATATGAAATCTTAGTTTTATTTTTTGTTCTCTTTCTAAACTTCTAAATACTCTGGCAAGCGAGGTATGTATTTTTTCTGCTTCTAGTAAACTTTGTGTTTTCTTGCTAGAAAAAGTGTCTAGCTCTTGTTTTAAACCTTGCTCTATTATTCTATCCAAGTACTTTTTATCAGGTAGAAGGCCAGTTTTAGCTAATACATCTAAATCAAACTTGTTTCTTTCGCCTGGACTTACAAAAAAGCGCAATTCCTCTGGCAAGATGCTTGGCGATCCCTTTGCTTGACTACTTAAGTTTTGCGCTAAAATTTCTATAGCTTTTTTTATATCTAAATATGCAATATTCTCTGGATCGGGTGATTTGTTTTTTGCGTTTGGTAAAAATCGCCATGTAAGTGAAGCTGGCAAGTCAAACAGTCTAGCAAGAAAAGTTGCTGATGATTCTAAACTAAAAGTTTTTAATGATTTAGTAATGTCCTTTCTAACCCTAAGAAAAACTTCTTCTTGCTGAGGCATCTTTGATATAGGAATTAAGACAATCTCGTCTGATCTTTCATGTGTACTTCTCTGTGTTGTCTGTTGCATTATCAAAATTAAATCTTAGGTTTTAAAACAAAGTTATAGTGATACTTTTGTTTAAAGTAAATTTTCTGAATCTAAAAAAATAACAAACATTTATTCTTAGGCTTTTTAATTAATAATTTCATATAGTTAGACCTTAGCTTGAATATCAAAATCATTGGGGATACTCTGACACTCGCTATTTGTTATCCCTCCGTTTAAAATTAGCTGCTTGCGGCTTTTTTAAGCTGGAATTTTTAAATGACTGGAGTGCTTAAAATAATTTCAAAATTTATGTCTGCACTACGAACTGATCATGTTGGTGCTGTAGACAATGGGAGTATCTATACGATGGAAAATCTTTCTACTCTTAATCATATTTTAGATTCACATACTGGTTTAAAACTAAACCCAACTAGAAAAGAATTAATTAAAGAAAGTATTGATAACGATGAAGTTATTGTTCTTAGTTGTGGGGCTTTAGCAACTTGGACCCCTCCAGATCAAACTGGCCGTTGCCCGAAAGATACTTATGTTGTTAAGCACGCAGCCAGCTCTAATACAATTGATTGGAACTCACCTACTAATATTCCTATGAGCCCGCAAATTTTTGATGCTCTTTGGGAAGATGCAATGAGCTTTCTTAAAAATAAAAAGAAGGTCTATGTAATTGAAAGAGTAATCGGTGCCGATTCTAGTTATGCTTTACCAACTAAAGTTGTTACTGATCGAGCAGTTTCTGCTCTCTTCTCTGACAATATGTTTAGACAAAAGCCAAGTGATTTAGATCGCAGCATTTTTGCAGATGAAGAGTTCACAATTTTGAGTTTGCCTTGGGATAAAGTTGATCCAAAAAAATATGCTAACAAGCTGCGAACTACAAATGATAATGCTGAGCCGCGTGTTTGTGTTTTAGATTTAGATAGAAAACTTGGTCTAATTCTTGGCACTCTTTATTGCGGTACTATTAAGAAAACTCTTTTTACTGCAATGAATTATTATTTACCTGAAAAAGGCATTCTACCACTTCACTGCTCAGCAAATGAGGGCCCGGATGGGAAATCTGCGCTGTTTCTTGGGTTATCTGGAACTGGAAAAACTACTCTTTCATCTGACGAATCAAGAGCTTTAATCGGTGATGATGAGCATGGTTGGTCAGACAATGGCATAGCTAATTTTGAAGGTGGTTGTTACGCAAAGTTAATTGATTTGGATCCAAATAAGGAACCAGAAATTCATCATGCTTCTTTTCGGCAAGCAGATGTTTATGAGCATGGATCAATTATTGAAAACTGTATGGTTTACCCAGATGGAACATGGGATGTTAAAGACGCTCGCTTTTCTGAAAATTCAAGAGTCTCTTATCCTTTAACTTCTCTTTCTAATGTTAAAAAATCTGCTGCAGGATCACACCCTGATTGCATTATTTTTCTAACTGCTGATGCTAATGGCGTTCTTCCACCAGTGGCCAAGCTTAATAGAAACCAAGCTATGCTTTGGTTTTTAATGGGATACACAAGCAAACTTGCTGGAACTGAAACCGGAGTTACTGAACCAGTCACTACTTTTTCAAGATTTTTTGGCGGACCTTTTATGGCAAGAAATCCTGGTGATTACACAAGTTTGTTTGGTCAAAAAATAGATAAGTATAATACACGAGTATATTTGATTAATACCGGCTGGACTGGCGGTCCTTATGGAGTCGGAAAGCGTTTTGACATCAAAGTTACGCGCAATATTGTTAACTCTGCACTCTATGGAACGATTGAAGATACTGAATGGGTTGAAGATAAGCGTTTTCACTTTAGCGTACCTAAAAGTTGCCCTGATGTTGATGCAAAACTTCTAGATCCAAAAAATACTTGGACTGATGTGGCTGCTTACGAAGCAAAAGCTAATAAGTTAGCAGCAGACTTTTCTCAGGCATTTGATAAGGCTTATGGCAGCAATAATATTGAAGCTAACATTATAGCCGAGTGCCCTGGAAAATAACCGTCAAAAAAAGTTCTTGTTTTCAAAGTTTTACTCAAGTTGTAGGCTTTTCTAAAATGAGCCAACAATTTTTGCCAAAGACCAACTCTTCATTAAAACAAGACTGTATTGCGATATCCTTGTTTTGTTGTTTGCTATTTTTTAGTAGACATTTAGCTTTTGAAAAAATTACCACCCACTTTCTTGGAGGTTCAACACATGATGCCGGACTTTATGTTTGGCTAATGAAACACAACTGGAGAGATTTGTGGCAACTCTCCTGGTTTGACACTCGCGCATTCTACCCTTATGGATATAGTTTAGCCTGGAGCGATAATTTTATTTTACCATCCTTATTGGCATTACCCTTTGTAAGCATTGGAGCTTCTGAAGTACTTGCTTATAATTTGATTTTGTTTATAGCCCAGTTATTAAATGGTTTTTTTTCATATAAAGTAAGCTCTAAGCTTGGGGCATCAACACCTAGTGCAATTGGAGCAGGAGCAGCAATTATGCTGCTTGGAGTTCTTACTTGGAATTTGGGGCATCCACAGTTGCAATTTATTTTCTTTGCTCCATTAGCAATACTTGCTTTTCTAAAATTCTTAAGCTCTAGAAATTTTGCATCCAGTATATTATCTGGAATATGTGTATTTTTATGTTTCCTTACCACTGTCTACTATTCAATATTTTGCTCTTTAGCGCTTTTGTTTTTTATTGCGCTTATCTATTTATTAAGACCAAAAGCACTTAAAACAAAAGATTTGTTAAACTTAACTTCTGCCTCTCTGATAGCTCTTTTGATTTTAATTCCATTTGCCCTTCCATATTTTTCAGTAAGAGAAGCTTTTGGTGCAAAAAAACTTTATGAGTCTTTTTATTTTGCTGCAAATTTTCTGTCTTATTTTTCCGCCTCTCCTGAAAACAGGCTATATGCAAACTCTTTAAGCATTTCCCATGCAGAAGCTCATTTATTTGCAGGTTTTATTTTAATTGCAATAACTGCCTCTGCTTTTCTTAGAACTTTTTTAATTCCAA
>JAGRAS010000072.1 GCA_020434465.1 Bdellovibrionales bacterium
CGCTTTCGGCAGCTTCTTTACCTACACGTTCAAAAATTCTTTCTCCAAATTCTTGCCCGCCTTCCTTTAGCAAAAGTTTAGCACCTGCTAGCGCATTTTTTTGTAAAACTTTTTTTGCAAAAGTTTTTAATATAATTCTTTGGCCTATACTAATCGCAGTTGCTGCTGTACCAAAAGTTAATGTGTTTAAAACTAGTTTTGGGCCTGCAAACATAAAGTGCATTGCACTTTGAGCAAATGCCATTGCTGCCTCAAGTTTTCTTCCTTGGCCGTATAAAATCAATCCTTTTGCTAAATGATGGAAGAAGAGACCAAGATCTTTTAATCCTGAAAATTCAAGAAACAAATTACATGCTGCAAAAAATCCTTTTTTAAAGGCAGCCCATCCTTGTTTTGCAAGATCTAATGCTTTTGAAATACCGCTTTTAAAATTATCCCAAACTTCTTGCCATTCAATTTTTCCTAAAAAAGCTAGAATTGCAAGTCCAGACGTTGTCGTGAATGCTTTGATAAATTGCCATGCGCTGGATATAGTATTTTTACCCCATTCCCATACGCCATTTATAAAATCAACAACCCCAAGGTCTTTTGCGACTTCATATAAAAAATTCAAAGTTGATTTTATCGCTTTCAAACCAACACTCAAAACTTTTCCGATGCTATTCAAAACAGAGCTACTGACTTCAATCACAGACCTTGCGAAATTTGCTAATTTTTCAGGAATTTTTGACCAATTGCGAGGGTCGAGCAAAAAGATTGCCAAGCTTACAGCATTTGTTGCTAACCAACTGGTTGCTTTCCAAAGCTTATCAACAGCCCAGGTAATAGCATTAAAAACTTTTTTTCCAAATTCGCCAATCTTATTTAAAATCTCAGGCCAATTTTTCGGATTAACTAAATAGACCAAGGCATCAAAACCATGCGATACCAGCCATCCAACTCCTTCATAGAGTTTGTTTGCAGTCCAAACCACTGCATCTAGAATTTTTTCTACGCCCCATACGATTCCATCTTTAATTTTTCCTGCTATCTCTGGCCAGTTCCTTGGATCAATCACATACAAGAAAGCGTCTTTCCCATGTTTTGATATCCACTCTAAGCCTTCACCAGCTTTGTTCCAAAGCCACTTTGCTCCTGGTTTTATCACATGGTTCCAGGCATCTTTTGCTAACTCACCAATCCCAACAAAAACTTTTTTTGTAAATTCTGTAGCGTCAACAACAAAATTCTTTACATCTATAGCTGCTGTTACAAACCAATCACCAGCTCGATCTAAGAAATTTCCAGTTCCATGCCATGCTTTTTCTAGAATATTTAGATCATCCCAAAGCTTTTCTCTTGTTGAATAGTAGGCTTGATTGAATTCTTTATATAAAGTCGCATCAACTTCATTATTTGAATTAAAGGCACCATATTTTTCTAGAATAGACTTGACAGTTTCTTTTGATGGATTGTCTTTATAGTCTCTTTTCGCTAATTCAACAGCTTCTTTTCTAAGTTGATCAATTTTTTGTTGATATGCTTTTTCTATTTGAAGTTGCACACCCTTTGTAAATTCTTCACGAGCAAATTTTAGTGTGATAAGGTCTTTATTTGCCCTATAGATATCATCTAATAATTTTCCATAGTTTTGCTTTTCATTACCACGTTCGTTTTGAGCCTGTCTTCCTAACTCCCTAATTTGATCTGAAATTTTAATTCTTCTAATCTCTTGTTCTGTACTAGCAAGATCTGCATATTTTGAAGCTACTATATTAAAGTCATTCGAGTTAGATATCCCTCTTAGAAATTTTAGCTCAAGATTCCTAATCGTTTCTCTTTCCAACTGGTATTCTTGGTTAAATGCTTTAGTGGCTGCTTCAATTTCAGCTTGCGTTAAAGCTCGACCCCTTTCTTGGCTAGCTTTAATTAAGATATTTTCTAATGCAGCTTCTTTAGCTAGATTAATTTTATCAGCTGCTGGAACTCCGCTTGCATAAGCAGCAAGCTCAGCTTTTAAAAAAACTTCACTAATGAAGTTTGCGTCTTCTAATCTTTTCTCTAGATCTCGAAATCTATGCAAGTCTTCTGCAACATCTTTCACCAGAAGCGGAATTGATGTTTCAGGTTGATCTGTTCCTTGATTAAGCTCTAAGTTTAAACTGTTTGCTACGCTAAAAGTAGTTTCGACCTGGGTGTTATTAGGTGCTAAATTTGCTGCTAGTTCTAATCTTAAGTTATCTGTCGAATTACTTGTGCTGGCTTGAACTAATGAACTATTTAGATCATCTGCACTTACACTAAAACTTTCGTTTCCTTTTAAATCTTTTAAAAGTTCAATTTCAATTTGTCTAGTTCTTTGCTGAGCATTGGCAAGTTGGGCTGCTTCAGTAGCAGGTTGAATTCTTGTGCCGGAGCTATTGCTCTGTTCAATTCTAATTTGTTCCTTATCTCTAGAATCAGTAGTGATTTCCTGATTTGAGTTGGTATCGATAGCCAGGTTGTCTTTAACAAAACCGAGTTCTGTGCCGTGATCGCTCATAATAAAAACCTTAAAAAATTAAGCAATTAAGCTTTCAATATAGTTATGTTGTGCTTATGCTTAGATGTAGCTTAAATTTACTCTTATAACTTACTGAAATTAAACAAAAAAACATATGTCTTTATTAAAAGTTAATGAACTAACAAAAATTTTTAAAACCTTCAAAAGAAGAGAAGGTCTTACTGGGGCAGTGAAAGATCTATTTTATCGAAACTATGAACCATTAATTGCAGTTGATCATATATGTTTCAATGTAGATGAAGGGGAGGTGATTGGTTTTATTGGTCCAAACGGTGCTGGGAAATCAACAACAATTAAAATGCTAACAGGTATTTTAAAATCAACTGCTGGAGAAATGCAGGTTTTAGGTTTTGACCCTTTTAAGCAAAGAACTGCATACACTAAGCATATTGGAGTTGTCTTTGGACAAAGAACGCAATTGTGGTGGGATATTGCTGTTATTGAATCTTTAAAATTACTTGGAGCAGTTTATGGTGTTCCAAAAGATACTTTCAATCAAACTTTAGAATTATTAATCGACATCTTAGATTTAAAACAGATACTTCATACTCCAGTAAGAAAGCTTTCATTGGGCCAACGAATTAGATCCGATCTTGCAGCAGCTTTAATTCACAGCCCTAAAATACTTTTTTTAGATGAGCCAACAATTGGGCTCGATGCAGTAGTAAAAGTAAAAGTAAGAAATTTTCTAAGAGAGATAAATAAGCGCTTTAAAACAACTATGATTCTTACAACCCATGACTTGTATGAAATTGAAGAATTATGTCGGCGGATAATAATAATTGATAAGGGAAATATTATTTACGATGGAGAGCTTAATAGCATTAAAACCTTACCTGGATTAGCAAGATCTATCACTGTAGATTTTTTTGGTGAAATAGAAATTGATAAACTTACCTCATTGGTTGGTGAAGGGGTTAATGTTAAACAAATTGAATCAAGCCGTGCCGAACTTAGTTATATCAGAAGAAATACTCCTACAGCAGAGTTGATGAAAATAATTGTTGAAAATTTTAAAATTGCAGATTTGGAACTGCATGATCCAAACATCGAAGATATTGTTATGAAAATATATCGTGATGGCATTCAAGGGCAGTATGAGTAAAGTGCGTGCTTATTTAGCTTTTGCTAGAAATTCTTTTCTTAATATGCTGGCATATCGTTTGCGTTATTATTCTGGCTTCATTAACTATTTAGCTTTTGTTTCGGTTAATTATTTTATTTGGAAAGCTGTGTATCATAGCGAAACTGAAAACATAATAATAAATGGCTACTCTTTAACTGAAATGATTACATATATTACAGTCGGTTGGATTTCAAGGACTTTGTATTTTAGCAATATTGATTATACTTTAAATACCATGGTTGAGACTGGTGAAGTTAGTATGCATTTAATTCGGCCAGTTAATATTCAATTAATGTTATTATCGCAATCTTTGGGTGAATTGTTTTTTAGACTATTTTTTCTTTTTGTTCCTGTTGCGTTAACTTTTATTCTGGTATTCCCAATTAATCCGCCTGCAGATTTAATGGGATTTGTTTTCTATATATGGTCAATATTTGCTGCGTTTATTATTCTTTCTCAAATTAATTTCATTGTTGGTCTTAGTGCGTTCTATTTGCAATCTATTTGGGGAATTATCCGAGCAAAGTTTTATATTATTCAGCTTTGTTCTGGCTTATTATTGCCAATTACCTTTTTCCCTTTGTGGTTTCAAAGCATACTAAACTATCTGCCTTTTAAATATATTAGTTTTATTCCATTACAGTTTTATCTTGGAAAAATTCCATATGAATTGAGTTTTACTGTAATGACAGAACAAATACTTTGGATATTAATTTTAGTTTTAATTGGGAATATGGTTTGGAAGGTAGCTGTATCTAAACTAGTTGTTCAGGGCGGGTGATTGAAGATGCTTAGACTCTTTAAAATTTACACTCTTTACTTTGCTCAATCGCTAAAGACTCGACTTGCTTATGCTGTAGATTTTCTTGCACTGATGTTTGCCAGCATGATCATTACAGCTTCAGGAATTTTATTTGTTGTTTTTTTAATTGATGGGAAAAATGTTACTTCAATTGGCTCATGGAGTAGAGATGAGATACTATTTATCTATGGGATTTCAACAATAGCAACCGCGCTCTTTTCTTTTGTTTCTAGTAATCTTTATCAATTTGGAGAACGCTGGATAATTCAAGGAGAGTTTGATCGAGTGCTAGTTAGACCACTAAATAGTCTTTGCCAAGTTTTGTTTGAGTCATTTAATTTGGAAAGTATCGGTAGCCTTGTGGTTGGTTTTGGGATTGTCTTTTTTAGCGCAGGGCGTTTGGATATAAGTTTTAGTTTATTAGATTATATTTGGTTGATTCTGAGTACAATATCGGGCGGTGTAATTATTACTTCCGTATTTGTGATTGTAACTTCTTTTTCATTTCACTTTGAAGATAGAGTCGGCTTGTCACCACCAGTTTTCAACATGATGATGTTTAGTCGTTATCCTTTGCCAATTTTTAATAAGGGAGTTCAATTTCTTCTTATGTGGATTTTACCATTTGCATTTGCAGGTTTTTTTCCATCTACTCATTTTTTAAATAGGAATGGCTTTGAGTTATACTGTTATGCAACCCCAGTAATGGCAGTTATTCTAACGTTTATTGCTAATTTATTTTGGAATTTTGGTGTTTCTAGGTATTCTTCAGTCGGAAATTAATCTTAATTGAAAATGTTTAAATTCTCGGCAATCTCCTTGGCAATTAATTTATTGGTAAATGCCTTTGGATGACATTGATCATAAAATAAATCTTCTTTTTTATGTGTACGCAATATTGGCAAAAGATCAATTGAGGTAAATTTTAGAAGGTTTGAAATTTCTTTAAGTTTTTGTTGAGGAGTTTCTTCAATGAAATTTGCGTAAACTTGAAAGGAAACAGGGTGAATAGCAATAAAAACTTTAAAATTAAATTCATCTGCAAGGTTTTTTAGTTCCTTGAAGCCATTTTCAACTACAACCCAAGAGCTTTCATCCCAAGCTGCACCCCAATCGTATTTAGCGCTATTGGCAAGTTTTAAGAAGTCAGATTTATTATTTTGCCAGTCAAGTTTATTTTGCATATCAATCCAAGAGAATCTGAGTTCCCGCTGTCTACACGACGCTCTTCCGATTATTAGTCTTGTATAAATAGTTTCTGCAAGTAAGCTCCTTTTTCTTAGCCAACCTCTATTACCAGTTTCACCTGAAAATCCCCATGGAGGTCTGCTGTCATTGAGATAAAAATTCAAGACGACAATATCTGGTTTAGTTGCGAGACCACTTTCTTTCAATAATGAAACTTCTTCGTCTAACCCAAGATTTGTTAAAGCAGCTACAGCAATACTAATACTCTTGGTTGGAATTTGAGACTGAAGGATTGACTGTGTAATCCATGGAAAAACCTCTTCTTGATTTAGATAGTCTCCGATTGTTATAGAGTCTCCTAAAAAAAGAATTCTTAACTCATTATCCTTTTTTTCTTCTAGCCCTTCACCTCTAAAACCAAAACTATTAGTTTGAATTGAAACGTCTTTTCCTGATAAGTAATGATTATGAATTAAAACTTTAACATTAGGGCGAAGCCTTCTATTATTTCCTTTATATTCTACTAAAAATTCTGGATCGAACTGTACCACACCTTTAGTCTGTTCTAAGGTTTCATTAGTTATATAAGAAACACTTTTTCTTAAAAAAAACTCAAAAGTTAATAAAACAACTAAGCAGGCACTTATTGTTATCGCAGCGACTATTATTGTTTTCTTAATCATGTAATAGTTATGTTCTATTAATAGGATCATGTTAATTATGAATGATTCCCATGATAATGATCAAGCTTGGTTTAAGCGCTGGTTTAACCAGGAATATTTAGATTTATATGACCATAGAACGGATCAAGCTGCCTGCCATGAGGCAAAATTTATAGAGCAGGCTTTGATGCTAAAGCCTGAGAATCGCTTATTAGATGTTGCGTGTGGTAATGGTAGACATCTGCTTTATTTGAAATCACAAGGCTATGATGTCTTTGGAGCAGATCTTTCTTTTGATCTTTTGAAGATTGCTAACCAAAGTGAAAGATTCCCTGGTCGCTTGGTACGCTATGATATGAGATGGCCCTGTTTTAAGACAAAAAGTTTTGACGCTGTAATTAGCATGTTTACAAGTTTTGGATATTTTGCATCAGATGCAGAGCATTTAGCGGTTCTAATTGAAATAAACAAAATTTTAAAAAATCAAGGACGTTTATTTTTCGATTTTTTTAATATTGATTATGTACTCAAAAATATAAAACCTAAAACGGAAAAAGAAACTTCTTTGGGAAGAGTCTGCGAGTATCGTGAATATAATTCAGAAACTAAAAGAGTTAAGAAAATAATTAATCTTTTAGACAAAAATAAAACTTATACAGAATCTGTTAGAGCTTTTAATTTAGATGAGTTAAAAAAAATGTTTATTGATTCTGATTTTATAATTGAAGAGATATATGGAGATTTTTCTGGTGCAAAATTTTCTATAGATTCTGAAAGACTAATTATATGCGCAAAGAAAAAATAATGACAAAAGATCCTTTGCTAGATTATTTATCTCAGAAGCCAGAAACTAAAAAGTTTTTTGAGTTTAATTTTTTCGACGATAAAGATCGGCTAGCAGCTGTAAATAATGCAGCAAAAAGACCATTACATCCCCAAGTACTTTCTGTGCTTACAGAGTTAAATTCTGGTATTTGCAAGGAGGTTGATGCTTCCCTAGAAAAGCTTAGATCAAATCCTTCAGCAGTAGTTGTAACAGGGCAGCAATTAGGATTTTTAGGTGGGCCTTTGCATACTCTTTACAAAACTATCACTTGTATTTTCTACGCAAAGTTTTTAGAGAAAGAAACTGGAGTGTCAGTTGTTCCAGTTTTTTG
>JAGRAS010000073.1 GCA_020434465.1 Bdellovibrionales bacterium
TTATCCGAAGGACTTTTCTATGACAGCTCATCAGATAGTTTTGTTTACACCAGCCGAGGCCTAGGTATGGTTGAGCTACCCTACCGCATTAATTGTCGTCCTGAGGTGAGCGTGTTAGAGCTGAAAAAAATCTAATGATTATAAGCAGTAATAGCATTAAACTTCAGATTATCAGTGATATATCCCTAATTTATTGAATTTTTTGCTATGCCCACTTGCTTTTAGCTAAAATATGTCCATAATTCCATCAGCTTAAAGGTTAAAAGCGCGAAGCTGAAATTTCATATCGTAAATTTTCGCCCGCTTTTTTTTGTAATTTTGAACAAAAGGAGAGTATTTTCAGTGTCTGAACAGCAGTCGTCAAACTCAAAGAAGCGTCCATCTATTTATGGCCAAAGCAAAAGTAAAGGTATCCCTTCAGCAAATTCTGGTGCATTAGAAGTTGTAGTTGATCAAAATGGCAACGTTGAAAAAGCAATTAAAGTTTTAAAAAGAAAACTAATCAAAGAAGGTCTTTTCAAAGAATTAAAATCTAGGCGTTACTACGAAAAACCATCTGAAAAAAGAAAGCGTAAGCAAAAAGAATCACTGAAAAAATTACGCAAAGAAGAATCAAGAAAACAAAAAAATCCATATTTGTTTTAGTTCTTTTTTATTTCTAAGACATATTTAAAGTGCCTTTCAGGCATTATAGTCTACGTTTTCACTGTGAAAAGCATAGTGCCTGTTGCTGAATCATCAAGCTTAAGCTTAAACTAGACTGCATACGGAAATCAGAGCAAAACTAATTCAAAATGAAACTGCCAATTAAATTCTCTATTTTAAATCGATATATTTTTAGAGAAGCCTTGGGATACTTCCTTATCAGTTTAATAGCTTTCACTGGAATTTTGCTAACAATTAGAATTCTAAAGTTTGCAAATCTTATTATTAATAAAGGTGTTGAGATTTCTCAAATCGGAATGGTTTTTATTTCTCTGTTACCTACTTTTTTAGAAATTGCTATTCCAATGGCGATGCTGCTTGGTGTTATGCTTGCATTCGCTCGTTTGTCTGGTGACTCAGAGTTAATTGTTATTCGTGCAAGCGGAATTAGCCTTAGCAAGCTTGTAAAAGCTGTAGCAGTTTTTGGAATTCTTGGCACAGTGATTTCTTTGTATGTTTCAATTTCGCTTCGTCCGTGGGGCTTTCAAACACTTTCACAGACACTTTTTGAAATTGCGAGATCTAAGAGCACTTCTGGTTTAAGTGAAGGGATTTTTAACGAACTGGGAAAATTGACTCTATATTCAGACTATATTGATTACTCAACTGGTGATTTGAAAAAAGTATTAATTGATGACAAGCGTAATGAAGCATCAAGAAGTTTAATTACGGCAAAGTCCGGGGTTATTCTTTCAAACCCTGAAAATAGAACTATCACAATTTTTCTAAGAAATGGGCAAATACACGAGATTGTAAATGAAAAGTATTCTATTACTAGTTTTAATACAAATAGCCTTGTTTTAGCGGCTGAAGATCTTTACAACCCAGATGCTCAGCAAGGAGAAAAAAGCTCTCGCGAACTTTACATGAATGAGATCAAACAACAGATAAAACACTTAAAAAAGCAAATAGTTTTAAGAAACGAACCCCAACCTTACACCAAACAAATTGCAGACGAAATCGACAGTTCATTAAATGACCTTCCTACCAAAAAAATCTATTCTAAAATTACTGGACTAAATTTAGAGAAAGGTCGCAGATATTCAATGCCGTTTGCTGTGCTTGCACTTGCTTTGCTTGCAATGCCGCTTGGCGTGCAACCTCCACGAACTCAAAAAACTTGGGGAGCTGGCCTATCACTAACAATGGGCTTACTTGTGTTTGTGGTTTATTACGGCTTTCTTTCAATTGGGATTGCTGTTGCTGAATCCGGTGTACTACCAGTTTTTATTGCCCTATGGCTTCCTAATTTCGTAGTATTTTTTGCAGCTCTTTATGCGATTAAAAAAATATCTTCGGAAGAATGGCAATCAATGACTGAAATGTTTGAACCACTGCTTAATTACATGAGCAAGCTTATACTCCGCGCTAAGAGTTTGGTTGAAAGAGCAGGAGTTAAAATATGAAAATATTACATCGCTATATCTTAGTTCTGCTCTTAAGAAACTTATTTCTTAGCCTACTTGTTTTCTGCATGCTTTTTTTAATTTCTGATTTCTTTGATCGAATTGATAATGTTTTAGCAAGTACCTCAAATATCTGGACAATTGTCACCTACTTTCTTTTCAAAATTCCTGTAATGATTAGTTATACATTGCCAATTGCAATGCTAGTTTCTGCAATGTTTACTATTGCGATTCTTTCAAAGAACTCTGAAATTACAGCAATGAGAGCAACTGGCTTGCCTATTTTTTGGATTTCAATGCCTGTTGTTGCAACTGGCCTAATTCTTAGCTGTTTTACAATTGTTTTTAATGAGACCTTAGTTCCTTACTGCGCACGACGTGTAAGAGAAATTTATAATATTGATATTAAACAGAAACATCTAACTGGAACATTCAGCCAAAGTGACTTTTGGTGGCGAGATAGAAACGGTTTTTATTCGGTTGATATTTTCGATAGTAGAAATAACAGTCTATTTAAAATTTCTAAATTTTCATTAGATAATGAAGGGCAAATAAGTTCTAGAATTGATGCGGCAAGCGCTAAGTGGATAGATCCGATTCTAAGATGGAATATGAGCGATGTAACCGAAAGAGTTTTTAAACCTGGTCAAGCGCAAAAGGTTAAACGTTTTGCTG
Source organism: Bdellovibrionales bacterium (assembly GCA_020434465.1). The sequence continues at coordinate 2,787 of JAGRAS010000073.1, forward strand.
GGCTTCCGCTTGTGATTGACGAAGAACCAAAAGACTTCTATGACGTTAGAACCGATCCAAATACGATGAGCTATTTTAAACTTAGTCGATTTATTAATCGCTTAAAGGAAAATGGAGTTTCAGCAGCAGGTCATCTTAGCGACCTATACGCTAAAATTTCCTTTCCATTTGTTATCTTTGTGCTTAGTTTTGCTGTAATTCCCTTTGCTTTAAAGTCTGCAAGATCAGGCAGCCTTGCCCCAAGCTTTTTGTTTGGGCTTGCAATTGGTTTTAGTTATTATGCTGTGCACTCTTTTAGTCTTGCGCTTGGCAGAGCTGAAATCTGGCCTCCCCTACTTGCTGCTTGGGCGGCTAACTTTGTAATGCTTGCTGTTGGTATTGTTTTAAACCTTGGTGCTGAGTCTCCATCTTAATCATTTAGTGCTGATGAGTAATTTAACTTCAAAAACACTTTCATATTTTTCTAAGATCTTATCTATTGCCGTATTTTGTTTAATTTTTATGGGTGCACTTGTAACTAGTAATGATGCTGGGCTTGCTGTACCAGATTGGCCTAACACTTTCGGACATAACATGTTTCTCTACCCACCCTCAAAGTGGGTTGGAGGTATTTTTTATGAGCATGTGCATAGATTAATTGCTTCTGGTGTGGGATTGCTTACACTTATTCTTACAATTTGGATTCTAAAAAAAGAACCTCGAAAATGGCTTAGAATTACAAGTTTATCTGCTCTAGGTGCTGTTATTTTACAAGGTATTTTAGGTGGGCTTACTGTCCGCTACCAATTGCCTGTTGCCATCTCATCATTTCATGCTGTTTTAGCCCAAAGCTTTCTTTGCCTAACTATATTTATAGCATACGCATTGAGTGAGGAGTTTTTAAAACGTAAAGCCAATCAAGCTGGGGATAAAAAAATCTTTCGCGTAGGAGTCTTTGCAACAATCTTAATTTTTATCCAGTTAATTTTTGGCGCTGTAATGCGGCATTCAGGAGCTGGCTTAGCAGTACCTGACTTCCCTACTGTTGCAGGCAACTGGATACCCGATCTTTCAACTAATACTATTGAAACTATCAATTCATTTAGAAACTCACTAAACCTTTACCCAATTAGCGAGTGGCATATAATTATTCATTTACTGCATAGATACTTTGCATTCTGCGTAATTGTTGGGGTTATTTATTTGTTTATTTCAGTGGGAAAAAGCCGATATAAGGACTCTATAATAAATAAACTTACTGGTTTGATTTTTTCTGTGGTGATTGTTCAATTTTTATTAGGAATTAATGTTTTGTTTACAATTAGGTCACCAATTCCAACTAGCCTGCATGTTTTATGCGGGGCTTTATTGCTAGCGTTTTCGTTTACGCTTTGCCTTTTTGCCTACCCCCATTCAGAATAATTGGATGATCAACAGAACTCAGCAAGGCTTCCATTCTCTGTTCGTAATACAAAGCAAAAACATATAATAAATCCAACGCGCCCTCTTTTGCACCAAGGAAACGCAATAACATATTTTTTCTATCAGGCTTACTTTCTAAAACTTTTTTTGATAACTCACATGTTTTCCGCGACTGATTTTTCACTTTTGCTGGGGGTTTAGCTTCAGCAAAGCTAAAAACTTTATTTTTAAGTAATTCTGCAATTTGTCCTCTAACCAATCTTAAAAATGCCCTGCAATTTAATTCTTTTCGTTCCTCAGGATGATCCGCAAGAAGCTTAGGTAGCTCTTCTGATACTTTTGCAACTTTTACAGATACAGTAGCTTTTATAGTTTCAACAATTAAAGTTTTAGGATCTGTTTTTTGCTCTCGCATACGGTATGAAATTTCATCTCCAATGACATGTTTTTCTAGATTTAAAACTTCCCCAACATTTAATAGAAATAAGCTTCGTAAATAATCTAACTGCTTGCTTTTAGATCCCTCAAGCCAATCTCCTGTTTTTTCTATGATTCTATTGTTCAATTTTTTTAATGAATCAAAAACCTCATCTCTACATACCGTACTTATACAGGCAAAACCAACAAATAAATCTCTAGGTAGTGTTTGTTCATGAGCATTCTTAAAAGCAATTTCAAATTCATAAACTACTTTGCCAACAAGCGTGTAGAGATCTCTTAGCTCCTGATGACTTAGAGCATAGGAGCCTTTAGGACTGGGAGAATGTGAGGCACTCAGAAGCATAAAATAAACAAATTCAAAAGCTGTGTTTTTTAACAAATAGCGTTTTGATTTTACTACTCTTCATAGTGAAGATAAATAGCTAGTAAATATTTATTCTGCAGCAATTAAAAAGACATGAATAAAATTTTGCAATTACTCGATTTAACAATGGAATTGCAAAGCTTACTTTTATAATTCTGACAAAAAATTATCGCTTAGAAAACTGTGGTCTTTTTCTTGCCTTGTGACGTCCACACTTCTTACGTTCTACGGCTCTAGAATCTCTAACTAAAAAACCTGCTTTTTTTAATGGGCTGCGAAGTGATTGATCAACTTTTGTTAAGGCTCTTGCAATTCCTAGCCTAACAGACCCTGCTTGGCCTGACTTACCACCACCTTTAACGTTAACCTTGATATCATAAGACTTATCTTTACCTACTAGTTCTAGTGGCTGTCTGATAATCATTCTTAATGTATTTCTTACAAAATATTTATCTACAGGAAGGTTATTAACAGTAATTTCCCCTGAACCTGACTTAATAAAAACTCTAGCAACAGAGCTTTTTCTTCTTCCAACACTTTGATTCCAATCGCCTTTAGATACCATTTTTTTCCCCGTGATTAATTACGCTGCTTCAACATACTTAAGTTTATACTCTTCTGGAGCTTGAGCCGAATGCGGATGATCGCTACCAGCATAAACTTTTAAATTTTTCAAAATTTTTCTACCAAGAGATCCCTTCGGCAACATCCCCCAAACTGCATCTGCTATCATTTTTTCTGGAACTCTTGCCAATCTATCTCTTGCAGTTTCAGTTTTAAGACCGCCGATATAACCAGAGTGGTGACGGTATAATTTTTTATCTAATTTAGAACCTGTAAGTTTAATTTTAGGAGCATTTAAAATTATAACAAAATCTCCACAATCAACATGTGGTGTGAAATTTGTTTTATTCTTGCCTCTAAGCAATGATGCAGCTTCAGATGCCAATCTTCCTAAAGGAATATTGGTAGCATCAATAACATGCCATTTTTTATTATCAGCAGCGGCTTTTTTTGATAGAAAACTAGTAGTCATTTCTTAAATCTTTTCAATATATAAACTGGATTTATCCCCACTAAAATCCGATATAACTTTAAATCCAATAACTCAGTGGAAATCTCGCAGCAGGAAGGTATCACAATTAAAGAAATCGTCAATATCCCCCTTGGTTTACAAACTCTATGCTCTGTTTTTCTCAGAACCTCAAGAGGCGGAAATAGTAGCAAATTAGGCTTTCAAACGCAAAATCACAGACATAAAACCAGCTAAAAACCCCAATGTTCCTGCCATAGCAGATATATAAGCAGAAAAAGTAGCTACATAAAAGTATAAGTTATTGTTTTTACAACGAAAAAAGAGAGGTCAGCCGAATCTAGATTCCAGCATACTTATTTACAGCTTCTGAAATTGCATTTTCTGAAAGCGAATTCTGGTTATTTTTTCTCAGATAACGCTGGATTCCAATTGCCGAGTCTGCCCAATTTGACGCCAAGCCATATTCTTCAGAAGTATGGGCAAATAACTCAAGCCCTTTTAGCAAACACTGACAACCTGCATCATACTGCTGAAAAGCAAGCATTTTATTAGTGCCTAAGGAAAGTTCAGCAGCCATTTTTTGAATTATAGCTTCAGAAGTTTTTATCTCGGTCCATGCGTCAACAAATAGATGTTGTGTTGTCTGTGGAAGAACTTCACCTGTGATATTCTCAATTAATACTTCTAGTAGGCCTTTTGAAATTGCAGTTGCCACAATCAAATTCAAAACTATCTCTTTTTGCTCTAAACTATCATTTAAAACCGTAACTTCTGAAAAATTTATTTCTAAACTTTCGCGCAATAGTTCAACTTCTGCCTGAACTTTTTGGCCAGAATCGAAAGATAGTTTTTTCGCTTTATCTACAGTGGATGTAAAAGCTGCGTTAAATAACTCGATAAGATTCATTTAAAAATCCTTACTATGCTTAGGATACTTTCAATTGCATCAGGCATAAATACAAACGAAACCTGAAATCAGAAAATATTCAATTACGCCAATATCTGGATATTATTATTGTTATTAAAGCAGAACTTGTCCAGATGTTCCACCTAATTCGTGAACATCACCGCCCTCATTCTTGATTCTGTCAGCTATGGACTCACTTACTTCCTTGGCTTCCTTATGAGATTTAATCTTTTCCGAGCCTGTAAGAGACTTATGACTTGAAATGTTAGAAACTACCGCGTCTGATTTTACTGCAAATTGAGCACTATGGGATACTTGTGTAGGCGTAAGCTGATGAGTAGCTCCAGTTGTTTGAGCTTTGGTCTGCTGAGCAGCCTGTGCTGTGTCGGGCTTATGAATTAAGCCTTGTACAATTTTAACGGTCATCCTTTACCTTTTATTTTGGAAATTAATCCACACAAATCCTTGTAATTATATAATTCGGCATAGATTGCCCTTGCCTTTAGGAATATTTAAATTAATAACATCC
>JAGRAS010000074.1 GCA_020434465.1 Bdellovibrionales bacterium
CGGCTAATTATATTTCCAAGGAATTTTAATTTAAAGGAAAAAGTAAATGTATATTGTAACTGGTGGCGCAGGGTTTATAGGAAGTACGATTGTTTCGAAGTTAAATGCTGATGGTATTGATGATATATTAATAGTTGATGAATTAGAAGCTGACCCAAAATGGAAAAATTTAAGAAATTTAAAATTCGAAGATTACCTAGATAAGGAAGACTTTATAGATTTAATTACTGATAATTCTATCTCTAAAAATGTTCAAGCCATTATTCATATGGGGGCATGCTCATCTACATCAGAAACAGACATGTCCTATTTAATGGAAAATAATTACAGATACACAAAAACTCTTTGTGAATATTCTATAAGAAATAAAATTAGATTTATCTATGCAAGTAGTGGGGCAACCTATGGACTTGGAGAGAAAGGTTATAGCGATAGCAATGAAACTACAAAAATCCTTACTCCAATTAGCCCTTATGGTTATTCAAAGCATGTGTTTGATCTTTGGGCAATCAAGCATGGGATTGATAAGAAAATTGTTGGTCTGAAATTTTTTAATGTCTATGGACCAAATGAGTACCATAAGCTTGATGGAAGAAGTGTAATTTACAATGCTTATCATCAAATTAAGGATACTGGTAAAGCTTTATTGTTCAAATCCTACAAAAACAACTGGAAGAATGGTGAACAGCAAAGAGACTTCGTTTATATAAAAGACTGCGTTGAAGTAGTAAATTGGTTTTTAAGCAAGCCTAAGGTAAATGGAATTTTCAATTGCGGCACCGGAAAATGCAGAACTTTCTTAGATCTTGCAAACTCAGTATTCGCTGCTATTAATAAACAAGCAAATATAGAATTTATTGAAATGCCAGAAAATTTACAGCCTCAATACCAATATTATACTGAAGCAAAAATGTCTAAGCTAACAGATTCAGGCTGCCCAGTTAAATTTAGATCCTTAGAGGAAGGTGTAAAAGACTATGTACAAAATTACTTAGAAAATAATGCGTATCTCTAGTGAGATAAATTATTAGTTTTTACTCTTTCAATTATTCACAAAGCTCAAGAAAACTTTTTAAATCTTCAAAAACATATTTTGCCAAAGACTTAATTTCTTTAGTAGGTGACTTTAAACCAGGAATCAAAACTACGTCCATTTTAGCTGCAGAACCGGCTTGCACACCAGCTTCAGCATCTTCGAAAACAATACAATCTTGCGGGTTAACATTTAATCTTGCGGCAGCTTTTAGATATATATCAGGAGCTGGCTTTCCATTTACTACTTCATCACCTGCAACAAAATCTGGGAATTTAGATAATAATCCAGAAAATTCTAAACTATTCAAAGCTCTCTCTCTTGAGGATGAAGTGGCAATAATTTTTGGAATTTCTTTATTATCAAAAAAAGATATTATTTCTTCTGCCCCAATCATTAGTGGCATACCTTCTGCTTCGATCATTTCTTTACGGATTGCCTCTTTGACATTCCAGGCTTCGTCAAAGCTAATCTCATCTTTAAATACTTCAGTAAACTTCTGCTTTACATCTGAGACTTTATAACCAAGATAAGAAAGAAATATTTCTTCAGTAAATGTAAAGCTTAATTTATCGGCTGTCTTAAACCAGGCTTTTAAACTTAAACTTTCTGAGTCAATCAGAAGACCGTCCATATCAAATATCACTGCTTTATACTGATTAATGTTTATTTTCATAAGTTCCAAATCTAGCTGCAATATTTTTGCTTTATTTTCAATAAGTTAACTTTTTTATTGATTTATTGCAAAACTTGCCTTTTGCGATAAAAATCCGTATCTTATCGGCCTGTTAAAGATTTAGGTATTCTATATGAAACGCACATATCAACCCAGCAACAAAAGCCGTAAAACTACACACGGGTTTCGTGCGCGCATGTCCACCCCTGGAGGCCGTGCGACTCTTAATCGTCGTAGGAGCAAAGGCCGTCACAGAATTTCAGTAACAGCATCTAGAAAAGGACATTATAAGTAAGAACTTTTAGTTCAACCTTGCCTTGATTTTGGCTTTTTGAATTATTGTTTCTCGAAAGCTTATCTAAATTATCTGTACTGAAACGAGCAACCTTAGACTAGAGTGAAACCTTGTCCGAAAATATATCAGAAAACAAACTAAAATATACTTTGCCTGACAACTCAAGGATAAAGAAAAGATCTGAATTCTTATATGTGCAGAATAATGGAGCTAAATTTTATTCTCGGCATTTTCTTGTAATTGCACTAGAAAATTGCTTAAACACTAGCAGAATCGGTGTCACAATCTCAAAAAAAATTGACAAGCGGGCAACCATGAGAAATCGAATAAAACGCAGAATAAAGGAGGTTTTTCGTATTAATCGGCATAGCCTTGTTAATAACTTTGACATTGTAATAATAGCCCGTAAAAATGCAAACAAGCTAGAATTTAGAAATATAGAGAGAGAAATTCTTGGCGCATTATTTCATAATGGATTAATTATTAAGGGCACACTTGAAAGTTTATAAAATTAAATTTCAAATGTACTAAAATCATTTTGGAATTGTGAACTGATCTGGCTTAAACTTTTTAAATTAAAGATTTTTATTTAGAATTTTATATTTATACAATCATGGAAGATAAAAAAACAGCTTTAGCATTATTTCTTTGTTTTATAATTGTGGTGTTTTACTCAGAAATGTTTCTAGCCCCGGAAGCAAGAAAACAGGCTGAAATCAAAATAGCACAACAAAAAAATGAGTCTGAATTAAAATCTAATATAGAAGATAACGCCGTTGTTTCTGCTGCTCAACAACAAAAGCATTTAAGTGTTCCAACTGAAGTAGGTGACTCTTCAAGTCGAGACAGTTTAAATACCCAAGCACCGAAAGCAAACACACCAACTGCGGAAAACTATTTAAATGCAGATTCTCTAATTATTGATACCGGCGTTGCTAAATTTAATCTATCATTGCTTGGAGCCAGAGTTAAAAGTTTAAAGCTTAGGGATCACAAACTTACTCTAAATAGCAAAGAATTATATGATCTAGTTTCTGTGACTGGTGATGAGCCGCTGCCTCTTGGAGTATACTCTGGCAATGCTAATGATAATTTTACTGTTTACACAATTAGCAAGACTAATGGTGATATTCAAAAAATAGGTAATTCATTTAATTTAATTGCAAATAACACGGGTGAAATTGAACTTACTGGGAAGTTATCTGATGGGACGGAGCTAAAAAAGATTTTTACTTTCACTGGTGAGTCCTACTATTTTGCTGTTGAGGTCATAGTTTCAAACCCGGGAGCAAATAAAAATGATATTTGGCTAGAGTGGAACGAGCATCTAACTGACGAAGCAATTCATGACCGTTTAGACCCAAAAAATTTCTCTATTCTAGAAAGCGATAATTCTATCGAAAAAATTCTAGTAAATGATAAAAAGTTAAATAGCGAAACTTTCACAGATTTTTCAGGCAACTGGTCTGCACTTGGTGGCAAATACTTCATGACGGCTATAGTACCTGCTATTTCTGGAAAAAATATCCTTGTTGGCAAATTAAATAACAACTTTATCGCAAGAGTAAGGGGTACTAATTCTGGCGGTAAATTTTTTGTTTATTCAGGGCCAAAAATTACAGATAAATTAAAAGATGCTGGCTTACAACTTGAAAGATCAATCGATCTTGGCTGGTTTTCCGTGCTTGCACATCCACTACTTTGGTTAGTTAAATTTTTCTACGGAATTTTTGGTAATTATGGGCTTGCAATTATTGTTTTAACTCTATTTATAAAAATAGCTTTCTTGCCTTTAACAAAAGTTCAGTTTGAATCTATGAGAGCTATGCAAGCTTTGCAGCCTGAAATAAAAGCTTTGAGAGAAAGGATAAAAGACCCTAATCAACTCAATCAAGAAATGATGGCATTGTATAAAAAACGCGGAGTTAATCCGATGGGCGGCTGTATTCCAATGATGATTCAGCTTCCAGTTTTTCTTGGTCTTTATAATGCCTTGCTTAACTATGTTGCGCTACGCCATGCCCCTTTTGCACTCTGGATAAATGACTTGTCAGCTCCTGAAAGATTAGAAATTTTTGGAGTTGGCGTTCCTGTAATGATTATAATTATGGGTATTAGTATGATTATACAGCAGTGGACAAGCTCCGTTAGTGTAGATCCTGCTCAGAAAAAAGCTATGATGATGGTTCCTGTTGTATTTACTGTAATGTTTATCATCTTTCCATTTCCTTCTGGGTTAGTATTATATTGGTTGGTCAATAATATTATATCGATCATTCAGCAAACTATATTAAAAGCAGAACGTAAGATTAGCCCTCTGAATGCTACTCTAGTAGCAAGTGTTGTAATTTTTTCTGTAGGTTACATTTTAACTTTAATTTAAAAGTTTTTGTGTAGCTTAATTTTGAGAAAACTGTACTCGCCAAAACTTGAGAATTAGTTTATTTTTTTTCTATGTCAACAGAAACTACTATTGCCGCTCTTGCAACTGCTCCTTTCCCAGGCGGGATTGCAATTATAAGAGTCAGTGGTGCTGATGCAAAAAATTTAGCTCCTCAAACTTTCAGCTCAAGTGAATCTCCAATTGCCTCACCAAGAAAAATGATCTTTGGAAATATTGTAGATCCGATTAAGCATGAAGTTATTGATCAAGGTCTTTGTGTATTCATGCCGGCTCCTAATAGTTATACTGGTGAAGATGTAGTTGAATATCAAATGCATGGCAGCCTGAAACTCGCAGAAAAACTGCTGACCTGTCTATATTCTCTTGGAGCCGAACCTGCAGAACCAGGAGAATTCACAAAGCGTGCTTTTTTAAATGGCAAAATCGATCTAGCTCAAGCAGAAGCAGTTAATGATTTAATTAATGCAAGCTCTGAAAAAGCCAGTAAAGTTGCAGCCGATCAATTAGCAGGAAGGTTTAGTAGTTCCATCGAAGAAATTGGAGAGCCTCTGCGAAATGCTCTTGCAGAACTAGAAGCTGCAATTGATTTTCCAGATGAAGATATTAAACCTGATGGGATGAAACAAATTAGTGAGATTTTTAAATCAGCAAAAAATAAAATAGAAGTACTACTCGACTCATATGATTATGGACTGCTTTTAAAAGAAGGTTTAAAAGTTTTACTTGCCGGTAGACCAAATGCCGGAAAATCGAGCTTACTGAACAAACTTCTTGGGGCAGAGCGTGCTATTGTTACTGAGATTTCTGGTACAACTAGAGACTTAATTGAAGAGTCTAGTTTGATAGAGGGTTATCCATTTGTTTTTTGTGACTCTGCAGGTCTTACTAATACAACTGATAAAGTTGAAAAAATTGGAATCGAGCTTGCTTATAATAAACTAAATTGGGCTGACTTAATATTATTTGTAATCGATGCCTCAGAAATGGAAAATTTGTGGCTTAGCACCTTAACTGAAATCGTTTCTAAAAAAAGAAAAATTTGGTTGATCGTTAATAAAATTGACTTAGAAACAAAAGCAATTGGAAGAGTTTATTGCGACTCAAGTTTATGCCAGAGAAATTTCTACATCTCAGCAAAAAACGGTGAAGGAATTGAATCATTGAAAAAAGCCTTGGTTGAAGAAATATCAACAAGTATTGTAAGCCATTCAGATTCAAGTGGGGTTATTACTAACACTCGGCATAAAGCATGTCTTATGAGAGCAAAAGAAGCATTAACAAAGGCCATAGATGCAAGCACCACCTCAATGCCTGCAGAAATTATTTGCGCAGAATTACAACTAGCACTTTACTCCCTAGAAGAAATAGTTGGGAAAACTTACACTGAAGATATTTTAGGAAGAATATTTAGTAAGTTTTGTATCGGCAAGTAAAAAACTTTTTATGCATATTAACAAGCCAAAATTACGCTGGCCAATTAATGTAAATACGCATCTAATCGATGGCCAGCATGTAATTGTTTTAAGCTGTCCAATTGGGGTTTGCTCGCAGCCCTTAGCTCTTAATGCTGCTATTGGCCCTATACTTGCAAAATTTGAAGGAAAAGAAACAGTAGAAGAGATTGCTAATTTATATAGTCAGCAAGGTGCAACACCCGAACTAGTCTTAGAACTTGCAAAGCTATTAGACCAAAATCTTTTTTTAGAGAGTCCTAGCTTTTATGCTGCTGAAAAATCAGTTATTAATAACTTTAAAGTTTCCAGTGTTCGCGAATCAGCATTAGCTGGGCTAACTTATCCTGCAAACCCAGAAATTCTGACCAAAGAGATAGATAGTTTTTTAAAGCATGGTTCTATACTTAAATTTAGAGATGATTTAAAATTAGCTTGCTTAGTAGCACCACATATTGACTATAAAAGAGGTGGCTCAGCCTACGGCAAAGCATATTCTGCCATCAAAAATCTTTCACATGATCTTTATATATTAATCGGCACTTCACATAAATATAGCAAGCTAACTTTTCACTTAACAAAAAAAGACTTTAATTCACCACTAGGAACATTGAAGTGTGACAAGCATTTCATTACTTCAATAGCAGAAAAACATGGCATCGAAAGAAGTTTTGAAAATGAATTTTTACATAAAAACGAGCACTCTTTAGAGTTGCAACTTCCTTTTTTAAAAAGACAAATTACAACACCAAAAATTGCACCTATCTTAGTTGGAAGTTTTTATAAATTTTTGCAAAGCAAAGTTAATCCTCAAGATGATGAAGAGTATGAGTCTTTTATTAATGCCTTATGTGAATCGGTAGAAAATAAAAGAGCTGAAGGCAACTCTCTCTGCTTTATTGCAGGCGTAGATATGGCACATATTGGGCAAGAGTTTGGTGATAGTAAGCGCCTTAGTCCAGAATTTCTAGTAGAGGTCAAACACCAGGATCAAATTTACTTAGATACAATCTTATCACAAGACAAACAAAGCCTATTTGAGCATATAAAACATGATAATGATGCAAGAAGAATTTGTGGATTTCCTACTATGTATACTATTTTGGATATTATGGATCGTTTAAATATTAAATGCGAATCGCAAGTATTTGATTATAATCAAGCTGTAAACTACGAAAGAGATTGTGCTGTAAGCTTTGCAAGTATTGGCATGTATGAAAGATAAGCTTGGGATTGCAAAAACAATTGGGATAGATACAAACGCTTTTATTGAAGTTTTTGAAAGGCCCATAGTAAATGCTAAAGGTTCTTTATCTGGATTAAGTTTTGCAGTCAAAGACAATATTGCAATTAAAGATAAAAAATTAAGTTTTGGAACCTCACCATCCAATTCAAAAAAAATGCCTGTCTCTGCTTCTATTATCGAAAAACTTCTAGCCTTAGGTGCGGAATGCATTGGTAGAACAAATCTTGACGAATATGCATTGAATTTCACTGGTAGCAATCCATATTTTGGTACTATTGGTAATCCTAAATATCCAAATTTTACAGTACTAGGATC
>JAGRAS010000075.1 GCA_020434465.1 Bdellovibrionales bacterium
ATGGCAAGTTTATAGTAGTTCCTGCTGAAACTGTTAAACCAAGACCGTGAATATCTTCAACTAGTGGAAGTGGGTTTGTATTACCTTCTAAATTAAACCTTACAGAACCTCTTGCAGCCGGTGCAAAATTACTAGTAATGTTCTTGAGTGAAGAAAATAAAATCTGCCCAGAATTTGTCGATTTAAACTCGATCCAATCATCCTGCTCCCCAACATATGACTTAAGATTTGTAGCTCCAGAGAAATCGATTACGCCACCATCTAAAGCCTCATATAGTTGGCGTCGCTGACCACTAGCATACCAACCAAAATCAAGATTAGTTACCGATGAAAGATCAAGACGAGAACCAGCATCTTTTACAGAAATAACTGTTACATCAGGTGACAAGCCCGTGGTGTTGTAACTTGTGGCCGCAACTCGATCAAATACAGCACCTCCAGTTAAGAAAAATTTTAAATTCTTAATATCAATTAGCATTCCGCTACTGAGTTTGCCTGTACCATTGATTTTTAATGTACTTAAACCATTAAATACTGTTAAATTAGGTGCAGAAATTTCAGCGCCATCCTCCACAGTAAGTTCAGCATTTGACAAAGATGTTAAAAAAGGAATGCTTGTTACTCCTCCGTTAACTTTCAAAAGAGCTTTATTGTTCAGCGATAAACTACCATCTATATTTGATGTTTCTGATACAGTTAAACTCCCGCTGGTAATGCTTAAACTTTCTTCTGAAGAAATAGATAATATTTCTATATTTTGATTGTTAATCGAGACTGTAATATCTGCTGAAGGGACATCAATAATTGCACGATCACCGATTTCAGGAGGTACTCCCCTATCCCAATTACTTCCATCAGACCAATTACCACTTGCATTACTAATCCAACTCACATCTGCAGCAAACAGATTGCAAGAAGTCACACTAAGAAAAAGGAACGCCAACAATAAAAGCTGGAAAGCTTTAGATAAACTATTCGCTAGTTTAAAGACCACTAAGAATTCCCTTTTGAGCAAATGCCGATGTAGTAAGATTATAATCTCAACGAACTAAATTAAACTTAGCGAGTTGTTAAACCTTAGTCATGCGAGGCTAGATATTTTCTTTATAACTAATTTATCAAGAAAGATAATAAAAAGTTTCCTAAAAATTTACTTTTTTTAAGATGTCACAGATCAGAGGTTAAATTTCTAAGTAAAAGCCGACCTAGAACATGGTAAAAACACCTACTCACTTTTTGGACTATTTTAAAGTGACTTTAAGTCTATTATCAAAAGCCATAAAGCGATGTGAACTACTCATTAAAGTTAGTTCAGCGTCAACTATAATCCGAAAAGCAATATAGCTGTCTACATCTTCTCCAATAGTTCCAGCTTGTGGATCAACCGTAATCCATGAATTTCCATTATAGTACTCTGCCCAATTATGATAGTTATGGCTCTTAAGCAAAGTATCAGATTTTACTTTAAAACCTCCAATAACTCTAGCAGCTATTCCGTTTTTCCTCAGCAGAGCAGTAAAAAGATATGAATATTCAGTGCAATCTCCTCTCAGATTCTCTAGTGCAAAAGCAGCACCCTTATCTTCTTTAATATAATTCTCATTTTTAATATTAGCCTGTATCCACTGTACTACTTTACTAGCAATGTTATCAGTACTACCTCCAGAAAGTTTTTTAGCTAAGTTTATAATTTTGGGATTATCAAGATTAATGTATGGGCCATTAGCTAAATATAGTGGGTTTGCAGAATCATTTGCATCAAGAGCTATGCTGCCTACCTCCAATAAAACATCTATATCAATAATTTTAGTTCCATATGGAGGCACAGTTATTTTATAGCTTAAAATTTGGTTACCAATATCATCAGCAATCAAAGTATAATCGTGTGTACTAGTAATTTTTTTTACTCTCTGCGAAGAAGTCAAGTTTAAAGGTGAAAAAATTTTAACTGCTGAATATTTAATTAAGTCCCTACTAGTATTTTTAATAGCTAGAGTATATCGGAGCCTCCTTTCAGTTTTATCTAAATCTTCATGCTCTTTTCTAAAAACACTAAACAATACTGAAAAAATCATTGCCACAAGAAACACACCTAATACAAAGTATTGCTTCTTTATCTGCATTGTTGGCTCTCCGCTTTATACCTTAAATGAGTGAGCAGCTCTTGATTGTCTTTTAGATATGAATCAATTGCTTCCCTACCTCCTTCAATAATAAAAAGATCCAAAAAACCGATGCTCTCAACTATCGACTTTAATTCTGCTGAATTATTTTCTGAAGATACTGCAACAGAAATGCCAGGTTTTCTTGCTAAAACTTCAGTAATACTAGCTAAAAGCTGCCTCTTAAAATCTTTTTTTGTCTTAGATAAGGGTAGTGATTGAAATTCAACACCTTCTAGCTCCTTAATCTGGCTTGCACTATCCGTAGTATCAATTAATAACCAGGGACGATAATATGCTTCGGAAAAAAAATCACGAACAGAAATCATTCTAAGTTTTTGCTTATCAAGATCTTCCCCAATAAGCTTGTTTTTACTATTCTTCCAATCAAGCAATCCATTCTTAAGGGTTTTTACATTAGTAAAACCTAATTTCCTTAGATCTATACAGATTTTTCCTAGTTTACTTTGCAAATATGGCTTTTCTACTAAAAGAACTTTTTTGTTCCTTAAGTATGATTTGGTTCTTAAAGAATAAGCAGGAATATTTAATGATGACTCAATTCTTATTCTTTTAAAATCTTCTTCGGGTCTAATATCTACAATTGCAAGATCTGGATGATCTAGCCATATTTTCAAATCAGATGTACTGATATAACAATCTTCAGTAGTATTACAAGAAACAATATCATCCGCAAAACAAAACTGAAAAATAATTAAAATCAAAAAGAAAACTATGTAAAGCTTATTAATCCACATGATCCTCTTAAAAACTATGTAAAACCAAGATAGTTTTAAAGATACTCACCAAGACTAAGCTGATCATTAATCATATAATCAACTAATTTCTCTGTATTTCCCCCAGAAGGCCTTCCTGAAAATGTTTCTAAAATTAGTCTTTCCTGATCCCAAACTGCCCAATATGGAACTCCACTGACACCTAGACCTCTGTAAAACTTTCCATCTTTATCAACTAAGACCATGCCCCCTATCTCGTTTGCATATCGATTAAGGTTCTGAATTGAATCTTGGCCAACAACCACTTTTATTCCCACACTCTTATTATATTTAAATTTGCGTTGTATTTCTTTAACAAGTGGCATTGCAGCCCGACAATGCCCACACCAAGGAGCAAGATATACCGCCAGACATCTTTTTTTTCCCTCACAATCATCATAATTGCTGCCAGAACTCGATAAGAGAGTAACTTCTGGCATAGTTTTTTGGTAAAAAGAAAAAAAAGCAACTAACGCAAATACTACAAATGCCGCAACAAAGCTTTTAATAAATAAACTATCCATCCACTAGAAGAATATAGCAAAAAGCTTTTACGCAAAAGATAAATTATACTGACAAGAACCTGTGTCAGCTATGTTAAATCTAAGAATTACCTTTTTCTAGGATAGCGTTCCAAGCGGTGACTTTATCTTCTTCACGCGCGAATAAAGACTCTGGATTTCCAGCAGTAATAGTTGCAGTTTCAATTATGTCTCCTTGAGCAATTGCATCAACAACTGATTGGCCGCTTTTTACCTTACCAAAAACTGTGTGCTTGCCATCAAGCCACGGTGTTGGCACATGAGTTATAAAAAACTGGCTGCCGTTTGTTCCAGGGCCAGCATTTGCCATCGATAAAATTCCAGGAGTGTCATGTTTCAACTCAGCTACAATTTCATCTTCAAATTTATATCCTGGGCCACCCATACCTGTTCCAGTTGGATCACCACCTTGAATCATAAAGTCTGCAATCACTCTATGAAACTTCAAGCCATTATAATATCCACGGTTAACTAGGTTAACAAAGTTAGCAACAGTTACAGGAGTTTTATCAGCATAAAGTTCTAAAACAATTTCACCCTTGCTAGTTTTTAAGGTTACTTCAATATTTTCATTTTCTGCACTTGCTGCTGACATTGTAAAAACTCCAAATATAAAAATAGTAAAAAATGCTATTAATTTTTTCATCTTGTATCCTCCTCAAATAGGATTGCATCACCTTAAAACCTGAATTCGGTTTAAGAAAGCTGCTACGAAATGCAATCTACCGAGATCTTTGAAAGAAAAAACAAGTCGAGGCTTTACCCCGATAAAAATTGCTGTTTGATGTAGCTCCGCTATTCCTGCACAGCAATTTTTATTTTTTCTTACAAATCTTTCAACATCTTGCATTTCTCGCTACGCTTCTTAAACCGAACTCAGGTTTAAAGCAATGTATCGAAAGCGTCAAAGCCTCTCTGCAAAGAATCACTAGCTTTAACAATGTTTGCCAATATTAGCACTAAAGACAAATAAGGCGACTTTTTACAGCAAAATTGACGAATTAAAATCTAATAAATTCAATTGAATAGGCTTGTGCTTTTTATTTAAACAACGCAAATTGTTCCCTATAGAGTAATTTGGTAAAAGTCATGGGTCAGAAATAATTAATGACACCATTAGCGTCCAAATATTATGGGAGGAACAATAATGAAACGTATTATATTAAGCCTAGCAATTCTAGCAGGGCTTTTTTCATTAGCTACTACAAAAGTTATAGCTGAAGTTAAAGATGCAGAATTTGAACAAAAACTAAAAACTTATCTTGGAACTGAACAAGGAAAAGAACTAATTGGTGGAGTTGTTGAAAATTACTTTAGAGAAAAACAACAACAAGCTGCAAAATTAAGACAAGAAAGAGAGGCTAAAGAAGTAGAAGATCAATTTAAAAATCCTGTAAAGTTACCATTCTGAGGTAGCCCTTTAAAAGGACCAAAAGATGCGAAAGTTACTATTGTAGAATTCTCTGACTTTCAATGCCCGTATTGTAAGCGTGGTGCAGACACTATGGCTGAAGTTCTTAAAGCATATCCAAACGATGTAAATCTTGTTTTTAAAAATTTACCGCTACCTTTTCATAAGCAAGCTGGCCCTGCTGCAAAAGCTGCATTAGCTGCTGGAAAGCAAGGTAAGTTTTGGGAAATGCATGACAGGCTTTTCAATAATCAACAAAGACTAAGCGCTGGTTTTTATGAAGAACAAGCAAAAGATTTGGGACTTGATGTTGAAAAGTTCAAAACTGACTTAAATGATCCTGAGCTTGAAAAACAACTTAAAGCAGATATGGATCTAGCTCAAAAACATGGAATTTCTGGAACTCCAGGCTTTTTTGTTAATGGAGTTGAAGTTCGTGGAGCAATGCCGGTTGATCACTTCAAAGGAATTATTGATCGCTGGTTAAAAGAAACAGCCTAGTAAAATAAGGCTGGTTCTATTAGTTAATGAAATTTTTTTCGCTAGCTAAAAAGGAACCAGCCTAATCAACTTTAGTTAATGATCTCATTAAAACTTTTTTAAAACAATCCATAGACACATTAGAAAAAGATGGAAGACTTTCTACTAACCTTCGAAAGCCGTCTTCCAGAACTTTTATAACCATAAACAATAACCACACAAAAAAATGTGAAGCCTATCTAACCTTATGCCTCTGCTTCACGATATCTGGCTAAACATTAGTAAATAACCTCTACTTATTTAGGAGGACTTGATGAGCTGGTGCGCCCCGAAGATTGCTCCGGGGCGCACACAGTGTCGTCCGGTAGTGCCTAGCTGATGCCAGCGTCGAACCCACCGATCGCCGTCGAGCTGAACGAACCGGCGCCCTGAGACGCCGACTTAGCAGCCCGTGACGCGATGCCGAAGGCCTCTCTGATCGAGCTGCCGTCGTTCTTCGGAGTGAGGATCCACTGGTCGGGGATCCCCATCGCCAGCGCCACGGCACGGAAGTCAGTCTTGCCATCGTCGATGCCCATGAAGGCAACGATGTGATTCTCGCTTGCCAGCATCTGCTCGACGAGCTTCTTCACGTCATCCGAGTCGTACTTGCGGCTGCCGTACTCCTCACCGTCGGTTACAACCAAGGTGATCGTTCGCACGGGGACACCCTGGTTGGCGAACTCCTGCTCCTTGGCCAGCACGGTGCCAAGCGTGGCTACCGTACGATCATAGAGCGGGGTGCAGCCGCTGGGGTTGAAGTTCCGTGCATCGAGACGTGTCGCGTTCTTCAGCAACACGAAGGGGAACAAGGTTCCCCCGTTCAGGTACGTAGTGTGAACGAGCATGTCGTCGCCCTTGTTGGACTCCGCCAGTACCTCGATCATGAAGTTGTGCCCGTCACGGACGTGCTGGGAGTTTCCGCTCATTCGGATCGAAGAGCTGTCGTCGATCTCCATCGTCAGCAGGAAGACCTCGCTTGCAGGAATGTCCTCGGCGGAAACACCGAGGTTGTTCTGGATCTCGGAGCTGAGATCCGTCAGTGCCGCAAGCGAATCGACCGGGATTGCTCCCGCGTCTGCTGCCTGCGAGAACAGCTCATTGATGTCGTGGTTAGACACGTTTGTTTACCTCTCGAATTCCTGGTTTGTGAAAGAGAACTCTTCGTGTATCGATCTGCGCGGGAACAAAAGCCCCCACGCAGATCTTGGCTGAAGTCCTACGAGGTCTTCAGCTTGCCGCCGCCTTGTCCTGTGTCCTCTGACGCCTCGCCTTCACACCTTACGGGAGTTTCAGCTCGACATCCGGCCAGTCGGCGATCGGAGTCGTCGACTGCACGACGTGCATGCCCGCGTCGGCGAACTTCTGGAACGCCGCGTTCGCGTCGTCGCTGAAGTCGTAGACACCGGGGATCACGACCGGGCTCGTCAGGTCTTCCACGAGGTAGACCTTCTTCGCCAGCTCGGGGTCCTGGGCCTGGATCTCGTTGATCAGATCCTGGATTGCCCAGGCCACGCAGTGCGACTTCGCCTGGCCGGCGATGATCAGCACGTCGTAGGCGAGCAGTGTCTCGAGGAACTTCGTGTTCTTCTGGGCGATCGCCCGGCCCTTGTGGTCCTCGAGGACCTCGGGGCGCAGCACCGAGTAATTCTCGGTCAGCGGGTTGCCGCCCTTGATCTCGCGCTTGGCTTGCGAGCCGCGCGCGATCTCGTGAAAGAACAGCGCCTCCTGGATGCCGGGAACCAGCGCGTGGTCCACGTCACCCAGCATCGCGTGGTAGGGCCAGACCATCAGCGGGTACTTGCCGCCGCGGGTCAGCTGCTCCACGTAGTGCACGAAGTACTGCTCGACGAAGCCGAGCGTCTCTGGTTTCCCGAGTACGGCATGCGCCACCGCGGGGTTCGGCTTCCACTTGCCGGCCTTCACCTCGTCGAGCAGGATCATCGTCGCCGGTCCCGGGTGGTTCCCGTTCTCGTCGACGATGAACGCC
>JAGRAS010000076.1:0-5949 GCA_020434465.1 Bdellovibrionales bacterium
CAAGAATTTGGAATTTGGCTTCTATGCACTTCCACATCAGTTCCAAAAGGCGCTGCTGGAAGAATTTCATTACTAACTACGTCTGGAATTCTTTCTTCTGGTGGAAGATCTTTTACATAATGTAATTGAGCTCTAACCTCATCATTATATTCCATGTGAATTGGTCTTACCTCAGGCACTTCAGCAATATTAGATTTTGGCCAACCTGTCTCAAAACTTGAGCTGGCAGAAACGCCTTGTTGAGCCATTTGTTGTTTTAAAGCTGTTGTATATGCCAAAGATGGTATCGTCGGATGACTAATCTCTGTTTGTGTTGGTGCACATGCAAAAAGAGTTAAACAAAAAAGATATGCTAATGTTATAAAATATTTCCTACTCATTGATTAACCCTCACAATACCCGGAGCAATTACTATTCCGTAAACTACTTTTTCTGATGCTTTATTCTTAACTCGAATCTCATCTCCTTCTATACCAGAATCCTCTGCTACACCAATTGCACTTGCCTCTAAGAACTTTGACTTATACTCAATCGTTACCTTTGAGCCTCGCTTGATAACCGGTGGAATAGCCAATTTATTTCGACGAAAAACTTCTCCATAAGCAATTGCTTGATCAGTTTCTAAACCAACAATATCTTTAATCTGAACTGCCGCATCGCCAGGTATTGCATTTGTATTCAGCCTTGCCATCACAACATCATCACTACCAATTACAGCACCTTTCACAAGAGGCCGTTTAGCAACTGGCATCTCACGCCACTGATTAATATCTGCTTTCACCAAAAATCTAACCGGTTCTTCTTGATCAACTTGTGCAGCGACAGAAAAGTTCATCATGCCTGAATTATCAACTTCTCCGCGCACTACTTTTAAACTGGAATTTCCAGGTACTATTTTTACTGCATCCTTGTAATGAATTTTCTCTATTTCCAGATCTTCATCTGTATCTGCAATATATTTATCAATAGCAATTTTAACTTCTTCAGGTGAAATAGTACGAGAGGCCCGAGTAATTTTTATAACTCGAGGTAATGTGTAACCTACTTCATCAAGCATTACTCCCTGCTCTTTTAATTTTTCAAGAATTGAATTAGCTGTCAGTGTTATATAATCACCAGGGGCAGGACTGTCTCCTAAGTTAATTTTTTTTAAGCCAATTACAATATCATCGTCATTTATCGCCTTGCCCGAAACTTCTGCAATATCACCCAGTCTAATAAATTTAGTTGTTAATGTTGCTTCTTTTCGACCTAAAATTCGCACACGTCTTTCAGCATAAGTAGTTTCAACAAACACTAGACTTAGTATTAAAAGAAGAGCGAAGATATTAAAGTTTCTCTTATTCATTTTTATCGTTTCATATTAATTGCTTGGTTGATCATATCATCTGCTGTTTGGATGCTTTTTGAATTAGCTTCATAGGCACGTTGAGCCGTAATCATATTAACAACTTGCTCAACAACAGATACGTTACTTGACTCCAGAAATCCTTGATTAAGTCTGCCTAAACCATCTTCACCAAAAATTCCTGTTGTCGGAGAACCAGAAGATTCTGTTTCTGTATATAAGTTTTGTCCTATCGCTTTTAATCCTGCACTATTTGGAAATCTAACTCCTGTTATTTGTCCTAAATTACTCGGAGTAGTTGTTCCTGGAATAGTTGCAGTAACTGTACCGTCTTGACCAATTGCAATTGAAAGCGCGTCAGTTGGAACAGAAATACTTGGATCAACTGCAAAACCATCAGGTGTTACAATCTGGCCATTCTGATCTAATTGAAAAGATCCTGCTCTACTATAAGCAGTTGAACCATCAGGTAAAGTAATTTGAAAAAATCCATCTCCCTCAATTGCTACATCAAGTTGATTCCCAGTCGATGTTAAATCTCCTTGTGTGAATATTTTTTGAACTGAAGTTGGCTTTACCCCTAATCCAACTTGAATTCCTGCAGGGCTAATAGTACTTGAAGACGTTGAAGCCCCTGGTTCAAGTAAAGCTTGATAAACAAGATCTTGAAACTCAGCTCTACTACCTTTGTAGCTTGTAGTATTCACGTTAGCCAAATTGTTAGAGATTACATCTATATTAAGCTCCTGGGCTTTCATACCAGTTGCTGCGCTAAATAAAGAACGTATCATTTCTTACTCCTTTAAAACCTATCTACTTTTACCTACTTGGTTTATTGTTGTTTGATTCATTTCATCAATACTTCTTGCTGTTTTTGTATACATTTCAAAAGCTCTGTTTGCTGAAATAAGATCAACCATCGAAGACACCGTTGAAACATTAGACATCTCTAAAGACTTTGGTTCTAATTGAGCCTCTACAGTTTCTGGTGTTATTGCTCCAGCTGCCAATTTAAATCTTCCAGATCCAGTTCTTTCAAGCTGAGTAGTATCTTGAAATCTTACAACTTGAATATTTGAAATGAGCTCCCCATTTACCATTACTCCACCGCCTGGGCTAATCTGAACGTTTGGACCATTTGCGTTAACTGCACCGCCATCACCAATAAGAGTCATTCCATCATGGGTTACGATTTCTCCTTCTGCATTCAAAGTAAAGTTACCCGCCCGCGTATACTGAATTCCATCTGGAGTTTGAATTGTAAAAAAATCTTTTGGATTTCTTAGTGCTACATCTAAGGGATTTCCCGTTTGCTTAATAGATCCAATAGTAAAATCTGTAGCAGTTTTTACATTTGTTACTCCAGGGCTTCTTTCATGATCTCCACGAGCAAAGGGATCATCTTTAGCTATTGCAGCTGCAAGAGTTTCATCAAATGTTTGCTCATCTCCATATACAACTTGCCTTTTATACCCAGGGGTATCTACGTTTGCTAAGTTGTTTGCAACAACATCTAACTTATATAGATTTAAATATCCTGCTGATGCTGCTACGTATGTACCTCGATCCATCCTTTACCCCTTATAGAGTTTGTCTCAATCTACGCATCCCGCCTAAAACTCCAAGGCGAGGATCGTGTTCAGCTTGAGAACTATTTACAACTTCTTCTCTTTCCTCAACTTCCTGGTGCCGAGATTCGCTTTCTTGTTTAACCATTCTTGCAAGCATTTGAACTTCACTAGCTGGAAGTTTTGTTCTTGCAGCAACAGATCTAATATCCATTCCTGCATTTAGTAAGTTTTCAGCAACTTCATAAATCTCTTGCATCGATTCACTAAAACCTCTTTCATACTTAGAAGGCTCACGAGTCTTTTCTAATTGTTTGTTAAGTCCATAAGCTGTTTGCCTACTTGGCTCTTCAAGCACTTCACCGTAAATATTTGTTGATGAGTGTGATTTAGCTTTAGTTATTGGCGCGTATGAATAGCTCGAATTATTAAAGCTTGCTGGCTCAGCAACTCTTTGAGTTTGCGGGATACTACTATTAGAGTAAGCAGAAGAATAAGAATTATGTGGGTTTAAACTCGCAGGAGAGTCATAGGCTACAGAATAATTTCCAGGCCTTTCATCTGAATATGGACTATCATAGTCTGATCCTCTAGAAGGACTCGGTCTGTCTGAAAATGACACTTGAGCTTTAGATTTTTCTGCTTGAATTTCAAGCAAAGATCTCTGTTCTTCTGCACTAGTTATTGAATTATTGATTCGACTCTCAACAGATTCAATCTCATACAAAAGTTTTTCCATTTCTGATCTGCGCTTGAGTAGCTGATCATTCAAACTGCGGCCGGAACTGTCAGCTTGCTTAACTAAATTTTTAAGCATACCAGCAAGTTCAATGATCTTCCCTGCTTGTTTATCCAAGCCCTTTGAAGAACTTTTAGCAAAACAAAGTGCTAAACCCATCACGGCCATCACTAGTAGTATATCGATAGTCATTTTAATTATTTCAAAATGCTCCATTATTACCTCTCATAGCGCGTCAATCAGACGTCAGCTAAAACTAGAATGCGTCATTAATTTGTCGCTTCTAGTTTAATTAAATATAATAAGTTCCTAAAAT
The DNA here is from genome assembly GCA_020434465.1 of Bdellovibrionales bacterium. Next base: position 3,972 of record JAGRAS010000076.1, read on the forward strand.
CATTGTAATTTATAACAAGATCTTCTTTCGTATTTCTTATATTGCAAACAGCTTGCCGAAAGTTATGCTTGGCTAAAATCCTTTTTTAAAAGACAGAAATGACTGAAAAACTTCTCACCCCTGGCCCAACTCCAATCCCATCACAAGTTATTGAAGCAATGAATGCTTGCGCCAACATGCATCATAGGACTCCTGAATTTAAAGAAATCTTTTTTGAAACTACTAAGAACTATGGAAGCTTTGCTGGCTCAAGTGAACAAGTAATTTTTCTGTCTGGCACAGGTACCTTAGGCATGGAAGCTGCTGTTAGAAACATTTGTCCTGCTGGAAAAAAAATTGCTTTTTTAAATAGTGGTAAATTTGGCGAACGCTGGGGTCATATTGCTAAAGCTCTATCTATAGATGCTATTGAATTATCTGTTGAGCCTAGATCAATGCCCTGCATCGATAAAGTTGCAGACACTATAAAAAATGACTCTTCAATTTGCGCATTCTGCTTTCAAATAGTTGAGACATCAACAGGTGAATTTATCGATCCAAGTTTAATTATATCTGCAATTAAGCAAAGTAATCCAAATTGTCTGATAGTTGCTGACGGAATAACTGCAATTGGCGCACTAGAAATCCACCAAGAAGAACTCGGAATTGATGTTTTAATTTGCGGGTCTCAAAAAGCATTAATGCTTCCACCTGGGCTCACAATGTTGTCATTTTCAAATCGTGCCTGGGATGTAATAAGCTCCGTAAACTGTGGCAGCCTTTATCAGAATTTGAGCTTAGAAAAAAAATATCAAGCTGATGGTAGTAGCGCTTGGACACCTGCAATCCCGCTAATTCTTGGGCTAAAAGAATCTCTAAAGATCATTAATGAAGAAGGAAAGGAAAATCTATTTAAAAGACACATAGAGCTTTCAAACATATGCAAACAAGGAATATTAGATCTCGGTTTAGAATTATATCCTAAAAATCCAGCAGTTTCTGTAACTGCAGTGTATAGTGAGAATCAAAACTTAGAGAAAATTAGGCAAGAACTATTAAAAAAATATCAAATTAGAATAGCCGGTGGTCAAGACAACCTAAAAGGAAAAATATTTAGAATTGGTCACATGGGATTTGTTTTCAAAGAAGATATTATTTTAGCACTTGATGCAATTAGAAATATTATTAAGAGTTAATAGATTTTGAACTAAAATGTATGCATTACCCCAGTTACAACAAGATTAAACATGGGCCAAACGGAGCAAAACTTCTAGAAGTTCACAGATCAGTTCTTTCAATCTTAACAAGTATTTTTTGGTTTTTTGTATCTCTATTTTGTTCAGTGATAATTCTATATAAGTATGGATCTCTTACCCCAACTTCAGCGAGAACTAATCTTCATTTACGTTGGATCTTGCTGATACCCGGCGTGCAACTACTTGCAATACTAAGATTATACCATGATAATTTGTATGTATTTTATAAGACAAAAATAACACACCTTGGGGGCAGGCTTTCGCTTCAATACTTTGTACCAGATGTCAGCTATTCAAATATCCTGACTATAAGTGTGCACCAGGGTATTTTAGATAGAATTCTTAATATTGGAGACGTCCAAATAGACACAGCAGCCCTTGATAAAAGTGAGATTCTAATCCGTGGTGTCAGAGCCCCATATGAATTGGCTGATATCATTGAATCTTTTAGAGCAGATGCCTTTAAAACTCACTCAAACATCTAAGTATCTATAAATAATAATTTTTTTAGAATTTCATTCTTTGTTACCTCAAGTTTAGTTCCAAAAATGACGTTTTATATGATGGGAAATAGAAGTTCATATCGGAGGGATTTTTATAATGATTCGCCTTATAGTTGCTGATGATCATGTAGTTTTACGGGAAGCTCTATGCGAAGTCCTCGCTAAAAAACCAGGGTACCAAGTAGTTGCACAAGCTGCCGATGGTAACGAACTTTTAAAAAGAATAGAAGAAATAGATGC
>JAGRAS010000076.1:5960-7400 GCA_020434465.1 Bdellovibrionales bacterium
TTATAATGGATCTTTGTATGCCTAAGCTAGATGGTATAGAGGCAATGAAAAGAATTAAGACAGGACAAAAAGATATTCCTGTTTTAATTTTATCTGCAAACGAAGCAGAAAGAAATATACGAGCTGCTCTAAAAGCTGGTGCTAAAGGATTCTTGCCTAAAAATGCAGCAATTGACGAATTAGAATTTGCACTAAAATCTATTATAAGTGGTAAAACATACCTTAGCCCTTCTATTACTGAATCAATTATGTCTGCTAGTGGAAGCTCTGAGGAAGAAAACCTGGTAAAAAAACTTACTGATAGAGAACTTGAAATTTTAAAACTGATTGCCGAAGGAATTTCTAATAAGCAGATTGGAAAAATGTTGCATATTAGTTCAAGAACAGTTGATACACATAGAAGTAATATTCTAAAAAAACTTGAAGTAAAATCTAACCAAGAACTTGTGAAAATTGCTATTAGTCATAATCTAATTGATCTTTAAACTAGTAATCTTAAAAACATCGTTTCTCAGATTTAAGACCCAGAGTTTGCAAAAAATTCATATTAATCCGCTGATAAAAAAAGGACTTTACCTATAGGTAAGGCCTTGTTAATGTTAATTTTTTTACAAAATAATCTGGATACGTTTTAAATCATATATAAAAAGATATAACAAAATTAAGCTATAGCTAGATTTATTTGGACTAAGTTTTAGCCTAAGCATAGAATTAAATTATGACGAATACTGATTCTGTATCTGTATCGGGTTTATTAAATAAACCTGACCTTGCTAACTTTAGCCCTCGAGAACGCATACTTGCGGCTGCATTAAAATTATTTGTTGAGCAAGGCTACTTCAATACAAATGTTCCGGATTTAAGTCGCGAATCTAAATGCAGCGTTGGATCCATTTATCATAATTTTAAAAATAAAGAAGAAGTTGCTATTGCTCTATATGACGAAAGTATCTCTGCTTTTAGACGAGCTCTGTTTGACTCTTTAAAAACACAAACTGGAACTGAAAATATTTTCAAAACTCTTGTTAAATCTTTTTTAAAATTTTCTGAGGTAAACTTACAGCTTTCAAAGTATATCTGGCTCTGCAGACATAATGAGTTTATGACTGGAATTATTAAGCACCCTACCATGGTAGGCCTTGATCCTTTAGGACGCTTACTTACAAAAACAATCAAGCAAGGAATACGTGATGGAATTCTAAAAGATGCCAAAGCTAATATAATTTGGAGCAGCCTCTTTGGATTGCCATTAGCCTATGTTCGTGATTGGCTTGATGGTTATAATACAGAGCCTCCTAGCAAAGTAGCTTCTGAGTTGGCTGAGCGTGCCTGGAAAGCATTATCTTCTTAAATATTCAAAAAATAAATTTCCACTCTGCCTTTCTTCCAAATTTTTTTGTAATTACTTTGAATAAGGAGAGGTCTTAATACTTTCAGGTC
>JAGRAS010000077.1 GCA_020434465.1 Bdellovibrionales bacterium
ATTAAATGTAATGGCAAATTTGTTATAATATTAACATTTTAAAAAAACAGGAGTTATTAAAAATTAGTTATTTAGCTTTGAGATTAGTTGCCAGTGCCATAGTTATTGTTTTTTTATTTTTTCAATCTGAAAATATAGTTCAGTTAATGTTTACATCGCTTGATATTGATTTTTCAAATCAGAGTTATCAGCCTATTTTAGTAGACTTGAGCTTTTTTTTACTAAGTCCCGTATTAATCGTTTTTTTTACGATAGTATTTGTTGGGCTCTTACAGACAAAATTTTTGTTTAAGCCCAGTTTATGTGCTCCAGATTCTAAGAGATTCTCAGGAAAGATTTTTTCAAAGAAAAAGTTTTCTAATCTATTAAATTATTTAATTTTTTTCTTTTTAGGCTTAGTTTTAGCTTTTTGCTTTTTTTGGTCTTTTGCATCAAGCAGTTTAGCATTATTAAATAATTCAGGTGCTGATTCTTTAGAGTTTAAATCTTCTTATCTGTTGATTCTTATTCCTGTAGTACTAGTTATTTGTGCTTTTTTTAGTTGGATTTTGGCTTTGATAAATTTTATGCAAACTCATAGAATGAGCAGAAGAGAGATGTTAATGGATAATTAATATGAGTAAATCAAAGTTTTCTCCCCCAGAGCCTTTTTTTATTGATCCTTTGCTGCATATGCTCCCAGCTAAAGGTATGCTGACTGATTTAGAAAGCTTGTCTTCATCAATGTTTGCTAAGTATAAAAACCTTAGTTTAATGCTTGAAAACGTAGATTCTTCAAATTCAATGATTACTAAAATGGAGTCAGAGCAATTAATGCTAAGGCAGGTGCTAGAGTGGCTAAAGCTTAATCCTGATGAATCTGGACTGGGGGAGTCTTAGTATGAGTAGTGAAGTTACAAGAAAAAGGAGACCTTCAGAAATTTTGAAACGTGGCTATTCTGAAAAAGAGTTAGACTCAGTTTATTCATTAGCAAAGTTCTCATTACAGAGTGGAAATATACGCCGGGCAGAGATTATTTTTAAAGGGATTACCGAGGTTGCTCCTGAGTACTATCCTGCATGGCTAGGATTGGCGTATGTGCATATTGAAACTGCAGATTTTGATCCTGCTGTCTTTTGCGTACGCCAAGCGCTTCGTGTTTCACCAAGCTCAGTCGAGTCTCTTTTATATTTAATCTCGATTTTATTAACTACAAAAGATTATGGTACAGCAGGCTCATATCTGGGAGAAGTTGGAGATTTAATTAAGGCAAAGCCTGTAAGCCCAAATCTTGAAAAATTTTATGAAATTCAATTAATAAGATATCAGAATAGGGAGAGCTAAGGTTTACCTATTCTTCATCTTCAACAATACTAGCATCAACAGCCATTTTTACAGCGTCTTTAATTACTGATTTTTTTTCTTCTGACATTCCAGTCCCAGCGAAAAGTTTTTCGGCTTCTTCTTCAATCATATTAAAAAAGTTTTCTCTTTCAGCTGCTGTCATCATTCTTGTTGCTTGGCGAATTCGAACAGAGTCAACTTTACCAACACCGCTTATCTTTTTTGTTTGCTCAACCTTTTTAACATCGGTAACTTCATCAGCAGCTTTGACACCTTTCGTTTTCCCTATACCAGAAATTGAAGATTTTCGATTATTTTCATTATCATTTGCCATTTTATTGCTCCAACATTTTGGAAAAAATACCCAAGCCGTCAACTAGATTTTCTTTTTGATCAATGTTTTTCAGTCCCGGCCGTACCCTTGGAGGAGTCACTTTTGCTCCTTTTTCCATTCTTTTCTGCATATGTTCAACTAAAACTTTATGCTCACGAATAACATTAAGTTCATCTGTCTCCCAATCACTAGCGACTGTTCTCATTGATTTGCCATTCCAATATATCTCCCAAATAATTGCTTGATGTATGGGATCTAGCTCTGCAACCATGTAGAGCACTTCTTTGAAATCAAAAGCTTCATCAGGTTGCGAGGCATCTATACCAGTTTTAGATGCAATAAAGCTGGCACCAACTAAAAGTTCTCTGATCGCAGATCTAGGATCATCAGAATTTCCAGGAAGCCCTCCCTCTCTCATTTCAGGGAAGACATTAAACAATTCTATAGAAATCTCTCTAGCTTGATTTTGTGCTCGCGAAGAAGATCTAAAGCCCTTAGATTTTCTTGCTGCCTCTGTTGAAGCTTCGTGTATTCTTTTTCTAGCATATCCCTTAAAGGGAACTCCTCTATCTGGTTGAAATCTTCTTGAGCAGAAAATCAAAGCCTCCATAGCAGCACCATCAAGACCATCCAATTGCCAATCCATATTCCAAGATCTTGCAACAGATTTTGCGATACTTTGTGTCCAGCCATGATGTTCTTCAACTAGGGCATTTGCTTCTTCAACGCTAACAGTTTTAAATTTTTCTGACATATCTTGTATTTGCCACTGAAAATTTAGATAGATTTTTTATTTAAACTTTTGGTAGTCACCATAAAAATACACTATGAGTGACTTGTCGAGTACAATACTAATATTGTTTAGCTTGACATCAAAAGAAGCAACCAGAGACACACCTAAGTTATTGAAAATACATTAGAAATTAACAAAATAAAACTGAAGCGCTTTAACTAATGGTGCAGATTAGTGATTAGAAATGTCGGTGCATGATTAAGGTTTACTTATGAATCAGAAAAACGAAACAGTAATAAAGCTTAAAGCTTCAACAAGAAAAAAAATTAGAAGTTATGCATGTGAATTGCTGGATTTAGCTGATTCTGTATCAGACACCATAGTTAGAACTATGATCCAATCTTATTGCTTGGATGTACTAATTAGTCTTGAAGAGGAGTAAGTTTTAATTCTCGCGGAAATTTTTAAATAGGTTTTATAGAAAGGTTGTTATGTCAAAAGTTAAGATGTCTAAAAGTTCAACAAAAAAGAATGAAAAGAATACTAAGATTAATCGCAGATCAGCGAATCACGCGGTTTCAAAGATAAAAAAAGAAAAAGTTGTTTCCTTAAAAGAAGCTAAAAAAAAGAAAGTATTAGGTAAAGCCAAAAAGGATGAATTAGTTCTAGAATTTAGAGAAAAAGCAAGAAAAATAGCACGTAGTATTTTAAGAAGATGGCGTGCAAGGATTGAGCTTCAGGAAGTTGACAGTATTGTCGATCTTTCATTATGTGAAGCAGTAAATCGTTTCGATCCTACCAGAGGAGTCAGTTTTATTACCTTTTTATATTACCACTTAAAAGGTAATTTAATACGTCATATTACAGCAGCTGCAACGCACAACTCTGTTCCTACAAGCATGCTTGAATGGGAAGATGGTCTTGATTCTGATTCCAAAGGATATAGGTCTGCAAATGCGATAGAAATAGCAAATGCCTTAGTTGGTGAGGAAGCAGAGCAGCCTGATCAAATTTATATGAAAAAAGAAATTATTCAGCTAAGTGAAGAAGCTTGTTCTGGTCTTGATCCACTAGAGAAAGAAGTTATTGAAAGAATCTATTTACAAGGCGAGCAGTTATTAGATATTGCTAAATCACTAGGATACAGCAGGTGTCATATCTCAAGAGTTAAGAAAAACGCGTTGGCAAATCTTGAAGAGAGTATGAATCATTCTCTAAGTTTTGATGGTACTGAGGTAGCAAGCTTAGAAGAGAGGCAAAACGCAATATCAGCAGGAATTGACCGTAAATTGGTTAGTCGTAGAAAGCCGACTCTTAAAGAAAACCTTAAAGATCAAGTATTTAAAGCTGCTGCTTAAATAGTAAGTCAGGGGGTGGTTTTTAAATCACTCCCAAATAATACCTTCACAGAATCTTTACAATAAAGTTATAACTTAGTAGAAATCCTTCTCTAACAGGCTTTATGGTTAGTTTTAACCTATGCAAAGGAGTTTCTTGTGGGATTATTCGACGTATTAGCTTTTTTCTGTGCAGGTATCATGGTCTTATTTATGGTTTTTGGTCGCTGGGCTTAAAAACTTAAAATTCCCATTTTATATAGTTTTACTTCTTTCTTTAAAAATTTAGCAATAATTTGTTTATTTCATTAATATATATTCTACTTATCACCTTGTTGGTATCTTGCTCCATTACACCAGTTATTTATAGCAGCTTGTTTAGTATTTTTGATGGGCATTTTTGGCCGTACTCTAGAGTATTTGACCGCGTAGTATTGCTAGTAATTATTATTTGTTTATGGTTGTTTCGTGGAAGATTCTCACTAACATCTATTTATCATTATTTTTCATCTCGAAAATTAAAAAAAGAGCTTCCCAAATGTTTACTTGCATTATTTGTAGCAAGTTTTTTGGCCTTAGTTTTTTTACCCTATTACGTAAACTTGGGAGAGCTTAAGTGGTCGTTTAAAGATTTTGATTATTGGTTGTTAAGGGTGCCGAAGATCTTGCTTGGTGCAATTTTAATTTCCTTAATTGAAGAAACTTTTTTTAGAGGTCTAGTTTTTGTAAATCTAAAAAAAGTTTCAAGCTCCATTCTTGCTGCTAGTATATCCAGTTTTATTTATGCTCTTGTGCACTTCGTGGTTCCGGTAAGAACATGGGAATATCCTGGTCTTTCATTAAGTGTTGGCTTCGAGTATTTAGCTGTGGTTTTTACTGGTATTTTTAACTCTAATAACTTAGCAGCTTTTTTTGGCCTGTTTCTTGTGGGAATTGTACTTTGCCGGCTTTTAGAAAAATCAGGCTCTTTGTTACTTTGTATCTGTATTCATGCGGGTTGGGTAATAGCCATTAAATTATCTACATATCTTACAGAGTCGATTCCTGGCTTTATCTACTCTGGTGGTCGGCGATATTATTTAGTCGGGAAGCCTTTGGTTTGGGTTTCTATTATCGCGGTGTTTACAATTGTTTCAATTTTTTTGCTAAACAAAAACAGGCAAGCTTCAAGTTCAGTCTCAGATGAAAATCCTATTTGCAACAAATAATCCTGGAAAGTTACTTGAGGTAAAATCTCATCTTACTGGATTAAGCCTTGAAATTATTATTCCAAAAGATCTTGAAACTAAATTTGGCTCGCCTCCTGATCCGGAAGAAACCTCTGAAACTTACGAGGGGAATTCATTAATCAAAGCAAGGCAGTTCTACGAATGGTGTGGGATTCCAGTATTTGCAGATGATTCTGGAATTGAAGTTGAGATTTTAAATGGTGGGCCAGGAGTCCATTCATCAAGGTTTGCTGCTCCGGATCCGAGTCATAAGAAGCATAGAGATAAAATGATTGCAGCCTTGAAAGCTGCGAGACAAGAATACTCGCTTGCTCGCTATTGCAGCACAATTTGCTTATTTGGGATTGAGCAGAAACCGATTTTTTTTACAGCAACTTTGGAAGGTAAGATAATCGATCAAGAAAAGGGAGAGGGAGGTTTTGGTTATGACAAGATTTTTGTTCCTGCTGGCTATGATCTTACTTCGGCAGAGTTAAAAGAAGATAATAAACAACCAAAAACTCACCGGATAAAAGCTTTAGAGCAGATGTTTGATTTTTTTAAAAATCACCCAAATTACGCTGATCTACTTATGTAGTTTGTCTTATTGCTTCGTATAAAGCGATATTAACAGCATTGCTTAAATTTAAAGATCTAACTTTTGGTTCTAAAATTGGTATTTTTAGAACGCAATCTTCCTCAAATTTCGAAATAAAATCTTTACCAAGACCTTTTGTTTCTGAACCAAACACAAGAATATCTTCTGCTTTGAAACAGGCTGCAGTGTATATTTTTTTTGCGAACTTAGAAAAAAGCCAAACATTCCCTTCAGGATGTAGCAGGCGGAAGTCTTCCCAGCTATCATGCTGCGCAAGCTCTACGTATGGCCAATAGTCTAGGCCGGCACGGCGCACATTCTTCTCAGTAATTTCAAAGCCTAGCTTTCCAACTAGGTGGAGTGGAGTCTTAGTTGCTGCGCAACTACGAGCAATTGTCCCGGTATTTTGAGGTATTTCTGGATTTACTAAAACAATTTTCATTCTTTCATCAAGAGATTGTTTGTTTTGAAGATTTTATATAGTATTCCTCAAAATTAAAGGAAGTTTTAAATATATAATCTTATGTTAAACGCTACGCTTGTTAGAAGGATAAATATAACAGACCAGTTAGCAATTTTCCACATCCGCCCAGATGCTGGTGTACCTGATTTTTTACCAGGGCAATATCTAGCAATTGGTTTATTTGCTGAGTCGCCAAGAATTGCAGGATCTTCTCCAGATCCTGAAGAAGCTAAGCCAGATAAGTTAATTAAAAGAGCATATTCAATTGGCTCTGCTCCAAGTGAAAAAGACCATATAGAATTGTACATAGCTTTTGTAAACGATGGTCTACTAACACCTAGACTTGCATGTTTAGAGGAGGGCGATCGGCTTTTTGCAGCCCCAAAAATTGTAGGAACATTTACATTAAAAGACGTACCAGCTGATCATAATTTAGTTTTAGTTTCTACAGGCACAGGTATTGCTCCGTTTTTATCCATGGTTAGAAATAATCCTACTTGGACTAAAGGTCGAACAATAAAGATTTTACACGGTGTTAGATACGCTAAGGATTTTGCTTATCAAGAAGAATTAATTAAACTTGCAAATGAAAATAATAATTTCTTTTATTATGCTACTGTAAGCAGGGAAGATCCTGCATGGAATGGATCAAAGGGCTATGTACAGAAATTTTTTGAATCAGATGAAGTATTGCTAGATGTAGATAAAGACCATGTGTTTGTCTGTGGTAATCCAGCAATGATTGAAGATTTAGAGACATTTTTAACTACCAAGAACTATTCTGTCCATTCTCGAAAGAATCCAGAAGGTAAGTTGCATGTTGAAAAATATTGGTAGAGTAAATTGATAGGGTAGCAGTTTTTTTAATTAAGATTAAATTGAATACTTAAAGTCGCCGTAATTTGACTGTATATCAACTTGATTAGCTCCATTTGCATCTTGCACATGTCCAACTTGTTTTGCCTCAATATTAAAAGAATTCGAGATATCGATTACTTCTTGGATATTTTCTTCTGGGCAAATAATTTCAATTCTATGACCCATATTGAAAACTGTGTACATTTCTTTCCAGGGAACTTTTGCTGTCTCTTGTATGAGTTTAAAGATTGCAGGGACTTCAAATAAATTGTTTTTTACATAGCGTTTATTGATTCCAAATCTAAGGTTTTTAGAAAGTCCGCCACCAGTACAGTGAATAATGCCGTGAATGCTATTACCTAATTTATCTGTGATTCTTTTAATAATTGGTGCATAAGTTCTGGTTGGTGATAATAGAGCTTCGGCTAAGTTTAAGTTTAAGCCTGGTACTTGTTCGAATAAATCCAGCTTTCCTTGGTAGAGATCTTTTTTAGATAAATGTGGATCAACTATTTC
>JAGRAS010000078.1 GCA_020434465.1 Bdellovibrionales bacterium
GATCCTCTTGATCTTCTTCAGAAGCTAACTCTTCTTCTTCAACAGCTAGCTCATCTAAGATTTCTTTTGCAAATGCCCTAACATTTTCATCATTAGTATCTTTTGCAAGTTTGTTTAGATATTCTTCAATGTCTTCTTCGTAAGCTACATGATCGACCGCATCTTGAATCATCTTTTTATCAAATTCAGGATTTTTAGAATTTGTAAGTTCATCCATTGCCATTTGCAAGCCGTTGATACCTTCATTTAACAAGGCTTTAAAAGCTAAATGAGAATATTCGTCTCTTTTGTGAACCAACTCCTGCAAATAAGGCAGAGCTTCCTCTTCAGGTACCATTTCACCAAGACCAATACCTACAGAATAATAACCATCAGGATCACCTGAAGCTACTGTTTGTTCATAAAGAGTTTCTGCAGCAAGCCGTGAACCTTGATTAGTAATTGCAGCTACAAGTGATTCTTTAAGTAAAGCATCACTTGTATTTGAAAGCTCGTCTTTTAAATAATTAACAACTGAATCATCACCTAAAGCTAGTTCTAGGGACTCAGCAAATAAGTCTGCTTGTTCTTCACTTTTTGCATTTTTTATCGAGTTTACTAGAGTTTCTATTTGTTCTGGGCTACCGCTTATCGCAAGTATTTCAGAGTAATAGCTTTGTTCGTCTTCTGATGCTGTAGTGCTAAGCATTGCATCTTTTACAGACTTGTAAAACTCTGGGCACCATTGACAGTCTTTTATTTCTACAAATTGCTCAAGCACTATATCATCATAGTCTTGCGCTCCTTTTTTTACTGCTTCAAACGCTTCTTCACTTGAGGAATAAACTTCAGTAGCAGGCCTTATATCTACCTCTTCATAGTCTTCATCTTCTTCCTGGTCTTCACCTAGTTGTATTGTGTCTGTTTCTTTTGTTCCATGATCAGCTTGTGAGTGATCTGCATCAGTAGTGTCAGTGTTATTAACACTAGCAGTTTGTTGAGCGCCTTCTTCGCTTTTATTGTTTGAAATAAAAAAGTACGCTGCGATAGCAATAATTAGAACTATTGGAATAAGCTTTTTCATTTTTTGAATCTCTGAAAAAATAAAATAATAAAAAACGCTAGTTTACGAATTACAAAGTATAAGTTGAACTAGGCTTAAATGAAAAGTATAGTTGTAAGCTGTTGAAATAACAGTGCTTATAGCCAGCGACATTAGGTTTTACCGTTAGGTTTAATATCTACTGTCGCTGGCTTAGGAAAGAGATTTTCTAAATGAAAAGATTTTGACAGAATCGAGTCATTATGAAGGAAGCTGAAAAAATAGACAGGCGAAACACAAAAGCTTATCCAATTTTTCTAGAAGAGCTAAGTTCTACTACAAATCAAGTAATTGAATTTCAAAAAAATTTGATATCAGCTAATAAAAAACAGTTAGAAAACTTAAAAGACATTATGCATCGAATAAAAGGAAGCTCAGGTTTTTTTGGATATGATGAGCTAAGCGCGCTTTCTGGAAACTTAGAGAGACAATTTTCAGAAGTAAATGCAGCTAGCGATTTATCTGAAGAATTTAGATTAGACTTACAAAAGTTTTTATTGTTAAGTCAAAAGCTTATAATAGAGAAAAAAAATGCCTGAATTACTTATTTTAAATAGTACACAATCTAAGTCTGAGGCTATTGAGAGATTGGCTCAAGAGAAAGGATACCGTGTTAAAACCTGCTCGCTTGTTGAAGATGCTTTAAGCTGGGTTGATTTAAGAAAACTTCATGCTTTACTTGTTCCATTTGATACAAAAATTGAGACGCAGCTAAAGTTAGCTGATGCTTTATGGAGAAAAAATCCTAGTGCTATTTTTGGCTTGTATACATTAGAAGAAATTTCTACTGATGAGAAAAATGCGGCCAGACTGTCTGGAGCAGAGATTTTTTCTGGAGATGCAGGTTTAAATCACCTAGGAATTTTACTTACTACTTCTGCCAACGCAAAACTTCACAAGATGTCTATAATGGTAGTCGAGGATTTGGAGTCGCCAAGAGATATTATTTGCGCTTATGTTGAAGGCCTTGGCGATTATGTGGTCGAAGGAAAAGCTTCTGCTAAGGAAGCAATGCAAACACTTGAAGATGAGCCAGAAAAATTTTCATGCATAATGACTGACATTCGCATGCCAGAAATTGATGGGAAAGAGTTCATTAATTATATTCGCAAACATCCTTCTTTATTGCACTTGCCGGTAATTGTGCTTACTGCATATGGAACCATGGATACCCTAGTTGATTGTTTAAAAGAAGGAGCAACTGGATTTTTGGCGAAACCACCAAAGAAAATTGATCTCTTGCGTGAATTAGCTCGTGCTCAAAGGGTAGTTCAAGGTCTTGCAAGCCCAAGACTTGCAACTCATGAAGAAGCTGAAGCTTTGAGAAATCTTTTAGCTGATAAAGGTTTTTATTAAGCCGCAGTTAAGGTGTCTTACGACATGTGTGACTCTTTTTATCAAACTGCAATTAAACAAGGTAATTTAAATTAGGAGCCAGCCAGCGTTCTGCTTCTTCAACTGTCATTCCTTTTCTCTTTGCATAATCTTCAATTTGATCTTTACTAATTTTTCCAAGTCCAAAGTAATGAGATTTTGGATGTGAGAAATATAAACCTGAAACAGAGGCTGCTGGAGTCATTGCTAGATTTTCTGTTAAGGAAACACCAATTTTATTTTCAACATCTAAAATACTAAATAAAGTGGTTTTTTCGGTGTGGTCAGGACAGGCTGGATAGCCAGAGGCTGGTCTAATTCCAATATATTTTTCTCTAATTAATTGCCTGTTTGTTAGCCTCTCATCTTCAGCATAACTCCATGCTTCTTGTCTTAAGATTGCGTGTAATTCTTCTGCAAAAGCTTCAGCAAGCCTGTCCGCTAATGCTTTAACCATTATACTATTATAATCATCAAGGTCTGCGTCATACTGCGAAGCCAATTCGTCAGCTCCGATCCCAGCAGTAACAACAAAAGCACCTATATAATCAGTGAAGCCTGTTTCTTTGGGTGCTATAAAGTCAGCAAGCGAGATATTATAAGCGCCTTCGCGTTTCTTAGATTGTTGCCTTAAAAATCTAAAGGTTGTTAAAACTTCTTTTTTTGACAGATCTGTATATACCTCAACATCATCATCGTTTATTGAATTAGCGGGAAAAATTCCAATCATACCATTAGCAAGAGGCTTTCGTGTCTCGATAAATTTTTGCAGCATTACTTTGGCATCGTTGTAGAGTTTGCGAGCTTCTTTACCATACCTTGGTGATTCAAAAATATCTGGATATCTACCTTTAAGTTCCCAAGTCATAAAAAAAGGAGTCCAGTCGATAAACTCAACTAGGTTTTCAATAGGAAAATTTAAATAAGTGCTAATGCCAGGTTTTTTCGGTACCAAAGTATGAAAATCTGATTTCCAATCAATTGGAAACTTATTCTTTCTTGCTTCTTCTATTGTGCAGTACTCTCTTGTTGATTGTTTTAACAAATGGTCTTCACGAATTTTATCATATTCTACTTTTATATCAGCAACAAAGTTTTCTTTGCGCTCTTCAGATATCAGTTCGGTTAAAACAGGAACGCTTTTTGAGGCGTCATGAACATGAATGACTGGCCCAGAATATGCAGGAGCGATTTTAACTGCTGTATGTTTCCTAGAAGTAGTTGCTCCACCAATTAATAATGGCTTAGTAAATTTTAAGCGTTCCATCTCTTTTGCAACGTGCACCATTTCATCTAATGATGGAGTGATTAGACCACTTAATCCTATAATATCTGCTTCGATTTCGTTAGCTGTGCTCAAAATCTTATCTGCAGAAACCATAACTCCTAAATCAACAACTTCAAAGTTGTTACAAGACATAACTACGCCAACTATATTTTTTCCGATATCATGCACATCTCCTTTAACTGTTGCCATTAATACTTTACCAGCAGCTTTGGGAGTTGCGGAGTCACTTTGAGTTGCTTTAATAAAAGGAATCAAATAGGCGACAGATTTTTTCATTACCCTGGCGCTTTTAACCACTTGTGGTAAAAACATTTTACCTTCGCCAAATAGATCTCCTACCACATTCATGCCATCCATTAATGGACCTTCAATCACTTCGATTGGCTTTGTAAATTTAGTGCGAGCTTCTTCAGTGTCTTCCTCAATAAAGTCGACAATTCCTTTTACTAGTGCGTGTTTGAGCCTTTCTTCAACAGGCCAACTGCGCCACTCTATATTATTTTTCTGATCCTTACCTTTTTGTCCTTTAAATTGCTCGGCATACTCAATTAGATTTTCTGTAGCATCAGGGTGTTTATTAAAAATCAAGTCTTCGACTTTATCACGTAACTCAACTGGAATTTCTTCATAGACTTCAAGTTGTGCAGGGTTAACAATTGCCATGTCGAGCCCAGCAGAGATAGCATGATACAAGAAAACTGAGTGAATAGCCTCACGAACAGGATCATTGCCTCTAAAAGCAAAAGACAAATTACTAACACCACCACTTGTTTTTGCATCTTTTAGGTTTTCTTTTATCCAACGAATGGACTTTATAAATGATACAGCATAGTCATTGTGTTCTTCTATTCCAGTACCAATTGTTAAAATATTTGGGTCGAAAATTATATCTTCTGCTGGAAAGCCAATTTCTTTAGTTAGAATATCATATGCGCGCTGGCAAATTTCGATTCTTCTTTCAAAACTATCTGCCTGACCTTTTTCATCAAATGCCATTACAACTACAGCTGCACCATATTGTAAAACTTTGCCAGCGTGTTCTTTGAATTCTGCTTCACCTTCTTTAAGGCTGATTGAGTTAACTATTCCTTTACCTTGCAAACATTGAAGCCCATGCTCAATTACAGACCACTTTGAGGAGTCGATCATAAACGGAATTTTTGAAATTTCAGGCTCAGATGCAAGAAGATTAATGTACTCTTTCATTAATCTCTCAGAGTCCAATAAGCCTTCATCTAAATTAATGTCAATAATATTGGCACCACCATCAACTTGGTGTTGAGCAATAGCAACTGCTTGATCTAAATCTTCTTGCTGAATCAACTTTCTAAATCTTGCTGAGCCAGTTACATTAGTTCTTTCACCAATATTAACAAAATTTGATGAGGCATTAATTACTTGTGGCTCGAGACCACTTAAATGTAGCCCTAAACGTTTGGGTTGGTTTTTGCGAGGTTTGAACTGGGGAGCTAAGTCATTTAACTCTGCTATATGTTCTGGGGTTGTACCACAGCAACCACCAATAATATTTACCAAACCACTTGCGGCAAACTCCTCCATATAAGATCTAAACTCGGCTGGCCCCTGATCGTATTCTCCAAACTCATTTGGTAAGCCAGCATTGGGGTGAACACTTACATTGAAGTGGGAAATTCTAGAAAGTTCCTGTAAAAAAGGGCGGATTTGTTTAGCGCCTAAAGCACAATTTAATCCTACGCTGATAATGTTTTTTGCATGCATCATTGATGTAAAAAATGCTTCTGTGGTTTGACCCGATAAGGTTCTTCCGCTCGCATCTGTTATTGTGCCAGAAATCATCACAGGCAGATTAGAACCGGTCTTTCTTGAAAACTCTTCAATTGCATAAACAGCAGCTTTTGCATTTAAAGTATCGAAGATGGTTTCAATCATTAAAATATCAGCTCCACCATCAACAAGTCCACGAATTGCTTCTTCATATGAGTTCGCAAGTTCCATAAAGCTAACAGATCTATACGCTGGGTTATTTACATCCGGTGAAATTGAAGCAGTTTTTGGTGTCGGGCCAAGAATTCCATAAACGAACCTTGGCTTGTCTGGATTGATAATATTAAATTCATCTGCGACTTTGCGGCTAATTTCAGCCCCAGCTTTATTAATTTCATAAGCGTATTCACTAAGCTGATAGTCCATTTGTGATACGCCAGTTGCAGTAAAAGTATTTGTTTGTATTAAATCTGCACCAGCATTACAGTAAGATCTAACTATTTCTTCAACTATTTCTGGTTGAGTTATATTTAGTAAATCATTATTACCCTTGAGATCTTTACTAGCATCTTTAAATCTATCTCCACGATAATCCTCTTCAGAAAGATCATACTTCTGTATTGCTGTGCCCATTGGGCCATCCAGAACCAGAATTTTTTCATTTAATAGTTTTTTTAATTGAGTCAACATTGTTAAAAGATCATAAAATGTAGATTTTTATTCTGCAACAGGTGCGTTTTTTAAATTACTGCCTATTTTAGTTTAACTCCTGTGAAGGGTTTAAATGTTTAGAAGCTAGAAAACAGTCTCTACTTATTAATTCCAGTGCAGAATTACAATAGGAGCTTCGAATTTTACCTAATCCATCATTGCCTAACTCTTGAACATAAAGCGATAAAGCCTTTGTAAATGCTTGTGATAAAACGAGCAAAGAGTCGATTTGAGAATCAGTTTGGCTGATTAGTTTTAAAGCATATTCGGTAATTCTTTCTACTCGAGTTTGAATGGGTGGCCATCTATCTACGCCTAAAATATCTTTTTCAGCAGGAGTTCTTTGCATTTCTCTTTGTATTTGGTTTTCAATAGAAATCATCATAGATCGCAGAGACTCTTCGAGTGATAAATTAATTTTCTTTTTCATGTTTATTCCACGATAATAATTTCAGTAGGCTCGGAAATATTTTCTTTTGAAATTGCACTTACTGTAATATAAACTTTTTTATTAGAAATGTTGGGTTCATCCAAAACTATTTTAAACATCAAGCCGTGCTCGGGATCAGAAACTGTTTCTAACTCATCAGTAGTAAATTTTTTTTCATGATCAAGCTTGTCTTTACTAAAACCATATTTAACTAAGTATTCATCTGCTGCTTCACTAGGTATTTTCCAAAGTATTTCAATTGCCTCAACCGACACCTCTTTAGTTGGCTCTAATTTCTCGATTTCAACTTTTGTGCTAGGGCGCTGTTTATCTTGCCTCAGTCTATTTGCTCTTGCTTCGGCAAGAGTATTAGGAATTACAGATTCAAAGGATTGTGAATTATCTGTAGATTTATTTAAGCTGCATGAAATAGGCAGCGTTAAACTAAGAAATATGATAAAATATCTAAAGGCTGTCATAAGTGTATGGATCCTCCGTTGGAGTCAAGCCAATTCTAATCAACTCTAAATTTAGATAAGATGCGTAAGTGTATTCGGCTTTTTGTAAGAAATTATATTTCTTTAGCCCTGATGAAATATGCCCTCTTGAGCCTCATTGCTTTCACGTTTTTCACCTAGTCCAGGGAGGGAAACGGCTTATGACACAGGTTCTTCAAGAGGCGGTCTTACCAATTTATCATCA
>JAGRAS010000079.1 GCA_020434465.1 Bdellovibrionales bacterium
AGGGCTGGGCCATTTCATTCACAATCATTAGAAGTTATTTTTAGTCATATCCCTGGTCTTAAAGTTGTATATCCTTCCAATCCGGAAGATGCAAAAGGCCTTCTCTGCGAAGCAATTAGAGACCCTAACCCAGTAATATTTTTTGAGCATAAGCTGCTCTATAGATCTACAAAACAAGAAATTTATGATGATTATTTTAATATTGAAATTGGAAAAGCTAGAGCGATTTGTGAAGGCTCAGATATTAGTGTTATTACATATGGTTTAGGAGTTAGATGGGCTGAAGAGTTACAAAAAAATAATCCTGACATTTCATTTTATATTTTGGATTTAAGAACTTTATTACCTTTTGATAAGCTTGCAATTTTAGAGGCTGTTCAAGCTACCAATCGTGTAATTGTACTAACTGAATCGACTCTCAGTTATGGCATAAGTGCTGAGATAGCAGCTTTTATTTCTGAAGCTTGTTTTGAATTTCTGGATGCTCCAGTAATGAGAGTGGCGAGTTTAGATACGCCGATACCTTTTGCTGCTGCTTTAGAAGATCAGTTTTTGCCTGTAGATCGCTTGCAAGAAGCTTTAGAAAATTTACTTTCATATTAAATTGGGTTTTTAATGCCTTTTTATATTTTACATTATTTGAGTTGGATAACCGGGAAGCTTGCCTCAATTGAACACCCAAAATTCTTGGTTCAGATTGCAATTAGAATCTTTGCATATTTTGTGGCTGCAAATCTTAATGAGGCTGAAAAGGATATTACTGAGTATTCATCTGTACAAAACTTTTTTACTAGGAAATTAAAACCAGGAGTTAGAGAAATTGAAACTGGATTAGTCTCCCCTGTTGATGGAACCTTGAGAGCTTGGGGCAGTGTAGCTGATGATAAGTTTACAGAATTGAAAGGTAGGCAATATAGCTTGGTAGATTTGTTCTCTAACAAGGAAGCCGCAAATAGATTCAAAGAATATAATTTTTTCAATTTATATCTATCTCCTAAAGATTATCACCACGTTCATTCCCCGTTTAATGTTGAAATTTATAGAATTGACCATATTCCTGGCTCGCTATGGCCGGTAAACAATTGGGCAATTAAAAATATTGATGGTTTGTTTTTTTCAAATGAGCGAGTGGTTTTCTATCTTAATTCATCAGTTGGTGAAATTGTTTTAATTATGATAGGCGCTACAAATGTTGGTCAGATTAAAGTTCCCTTTGCAGATTTCACTAGTAACCAAGCGCCTTGGAGTAGGACAAATCTGAAAACAATTAACTGCAATTATCCAATTCAGGTAAAAAAGGCTGAATTACTTGGTAGCTTTTTACTTGGATCAAGTGTTTTACTACTTGTGCCTAAGTCCTTAAGTCTCTGCCCAAAAGTTAATCAAGAAAATAATTATGCTATTAAGCTGGGGATGCAAATTGCTTTATAGCCCTCTTATTGATTTGCCTCTGGCAAATTCAATTGCGAGGTGTATACCCAGCGAAAGAATATCTGTAACTTAACGGTAAAACCTAATGTCGCTGGGTATATTATGCAGCTATAAGATTTTCTAAATAAGGAGTCATTAGCTCTTCTAGTGCTTTATGCGGGTCTCCAGCAGCACTATGAAATTTAAGTCGGTGCATTAAAACATATTTGCTTAGAAATTTAAGATCATCTTCACTAACAAAGTCTTTACCATTAACTAATGCCCAGGCTTTTAAGGCATTTTGCAACATAATTGCAGCTCTAGTTGAAGCTCCAAACTGAAGTTGAGGATTATTCCTTGTTGCTTGTATAATTTGCACAATGGTTTGTCTAAGTTCTTTACTTACATTAACTTCTTTTGCTGCTTTTCTTGCGTTTAAAATATCAGTTCTTGTGCATACGGGTTTGATTGATTCAAGATTTGCTACCAGTGAATCATGAGTGCTTAAAATTTCAAACTCGGTATTTGCATCCACATAAGTCATTGGTACTTTGAGTAAAAATCTATCAAGTTGTACGAGGGGCAAGGGGTAAGTGCCTGCCATGTCCAAGGGGTTTTGTGTGCCAACAACAAAAAACAAGTCATCAAGCTTATGTGTTTGATTGTCGGTAGTAACTTGTTTTTCAGCCATGCACTCAAGAAAAGCAGCTTGTACTTTTGGACCAGTTCTATTTATCTCATCTGCTAAAACAACGTGGGCAAAAACAGGCCCATGATTAAAATGAAATTTTCCAGTTTGAGGATCGAATACATTTACCCCTAAAACATCGCCGGGAAGCATGTCAGGAGTAAATTGAATTCTCCTAAAGGGTAGTATGTGCTCGCTAATAGAGCTCTGATCATCTGAGCTGATAAGCCCACCTAAGGTTTTAGTTAATGTAGTTTTTCCTGAGCCTGGATAGTCTTCTAGTAGAACGTGCCCATCTGCTATCAAGGCAGAAATTAGTAGTTTTATAGTATCTTCACGCCCTTTAATGACATTGCATAGACCATCAAAAACTTTATCGATTGTATTTTTCGCGGCACTTAAACTTAGATCTTGCATTTTACCTGGGTCATAAAAGTTTCGGCTTTACCTTAACATGATTATTTCATTTACACCATAATGGCAATACTAGGCCACGTCGACAAAAAAGAAATCCCAAGAATACGTTTTTTAACGAGATTGAGTAAAAGAAACATCACTCAGAGAGTGGTCTTCTAATGGAGTAAAATGTTCGCAGGTAATACATTTATCATTAAGGCTAAAAATATAATAACCAAATATATTTTCATCTAATGTTGGAAATGCTACTTTTCCTAGTTCATAACTGATCAAGTCGCCTCCTAAGTTTTGTAACTCTTCTTGGTATTCGTTCACACTTGTACAAAGATCTGTGATTCTCTCTTTAATTTTGTCAGTTTCAGCACTTTCTCCAGCTTTTCTTACTTGATGATCGTAAATTCTACGTTCATTCATAAGTAAACTGAAATCATCAACTATATTCTTTAAGATCAATTTAACTAAGGGAAGCATATTATTTACTTCAGCTAATGTAAAAATTGATTTTTCTTGCGCACTTGCCTTTTTGGAAAAACCTGAACTTCTATCATGAGACTGATGTGACATAAAGACGCCTTTAACAACTTTCTTTAAGTTTAACAAAAATTAAACTCTTAAGCTAACCCAAAAATGCTAGCTTTTATTTACAAAAACAGTATCAATAAATCGATTAAGGCTATTAATTTGATCCTTGGCGTCTATGCTCATCGAAACTGCCGCTTGAGTAGGACTTTTAAGCTTAAGTTTTCCTGCTTCCCAACTTAGTTGAATTTCACTTTGAGTGTCCTCCAAGAATGAGCTTTTAAGCAAGTCGCTTTTTATATCTGAGGAAATATTAACAAAGTTTATAGGTAGTTTGAGACCGTAATTCCGTACTGCGGGAGGGTGAATAGAATATATTTTTTCTACTAATTTATTTTTTTGAGCTTTACTTAAACTTGCATGCTTAGTCTTGAGTGCTAATAAGTGTACGATTAAAAGATTGTCATAGGGCGGTCTTGTTTGCGATATGGTATCATTAAGTAATTTTAAAGCACTTTGACTGTTGCTACTTGCAAGCTGACTTTCCGCTAGATATGCATTGTAGTAAATCGATGCGTCTTTTCGAGGATCATTTTTATCTTCGATTGAAATTTTGTTTTCTATTAAGTTAGCTGGAAATTCTGCTATCAAGCTCCCAAGCGTTGCATACTCAAGCATGCTATCAGTGTGACGGACATAAAGGTCTTCAAAGTTTTCCAGATTTTCGCTTAATACTTGTTTTGCTTTGCGATTTAACCACCAAGACCGTATGTAATTTATAGTTCGATCTTTTAGAATTGAAATATAATCAAAAATTCCATCAGTTAATTTTGAACTTAAAATTTCATTTTTTACTTCAAGCGCTGAGGCTAATGAAGATAGCGAGGCAGCTCTTAAGTCATCTTCGCTAGTCCCAATTTTTCCAAACCATTGTCGCCTATCAACAGCAGCTTCTAAATGTTCAAGGGCACTATCTATTTTTCCTGTATGTAAATCTATTCTCCCACGACCAAGATTGACTAATGCTCGGTGCTCTTCATCACTTCTTAGTGGGTATTGCGCAAAGCATGCTTCAAAATTATCAAGAGCTTTTGAGGCTTGCTTAAAATTTAGTTGATCTATGTAAAGTAAACTTAGATTTAGACTTGGTAAGATGTGTTCACAGCCATCCGGCAGACTTGTAGCTTTAAGCCATGAGCTTTCAGCTTTGTCTTCAAAAAATATTTCTTTATACACTTCGCCAGAATTATTTAAAGGTGTTGCTGGTTGGCCAAGAGAACCAAGTGATAACTCGTAGCGAATTGCTTCTTTAAAAATTTTCAATGATTCTTCTCTTTCTCCTGTCATTGAAAGAAGAATTCCAAGCATATTTAAAGTTCTGCCAAGCTCGGCCCCTTGTAAAATTCCAAGCCTTGAAACTTTAATCGCCTCATCTAGTTTGCCTAATTTCATTAGCACCCAGGCTCTTGAGCCTGGATACCAGTCTTCGTAATAAGCATACGAATTAAATTCATCTAAGAGATCAAGAGCTCCCTGATAATTATCCAAATTTAAACGAGCTTGACTGAATATATATAGAATATGGCCATGAGTAGATCTTAAAATTTCGTCTTGATATGGAGGAAGCCCATGTTCTTTTTTAAAAATCTCTAAAGCTCGCATTATATATTTAAGTGCTAGTCTGAAATGGCCAACATATCTTAGATAATAGCCTGATAGTAGAATATGAGCTTGGTAATAATCTGGATTTTTCTTTAAAGCTTTTAAAAGTTTAGTTCTTGCATCAAGCAGTCTTTCATCTTCTAAAAGTATTGCACCTTCTCTTACAAGTTGTTCTGCACTTTTATTATCATCTTCTGGTGAGGGGCCAAAAGGATCTTCATCGAATTCATAAGACCAGTTATCAAAGGGATCGAAGGGATCGTTTTGTGCATAAATTTTATTTGCAGTTGCAAGTACTAAAGCAAGCAAAACTATGAATCTAGAAATAAAACTCACCATCTTTTCCCCCGTGCCCAGCGAAAAACTGAAATAGGATTTAATGGGGAGATCAGCCTCTTCCAGAGTGGGAGTTCTAATCTAGCAAAACTATCTTTTTTAATTAGTTCTTTTATTTTTTCAAGATTATTTAAAGCTGGACGATTTCCATAACGCGCTGAATTTAAGTAACTGGTAAGGTTAAGTGCGTCTTTACCTAAAATCGTGTGTAATCGCGATCTAAATTCTTCTTTGGTTTCCCCTAGGCTTCTATTTAACCCTAGATCATAAAGTTTAATACAAGATGACATATAGGCATTTCTAAGACGAGACTTTGGAAACCATAACCAGCCATAAAGTAGGTAGGTTTTAAGAATTAGTAAAATAAACACAAGAAATGTAATCACTAAGATTACATGACTAAGCTCTGGAAGAGGAAAGGGTTTTTCTTTTTCAAAGCCATACTCTTCATTTCCAATATCATCCGGTAGAATCTCTTGATCAGGTTCTAAGTCTGCCATTAATTCTTCAAGAAGATTCATATCTACTGGAGATTCGGCATGACTTTCAACTTGTTCGGGTTTAGGATCGAAAGGAATCCAACCATATTCTTTAATATAAACCTCTGCCCAAGCATGCCTGTCACTCATTCTTAAGAGAATATGACCATCTTTTGACTGGCTTAAATCTGTTAAATATCCTGTGCCAATTCTTGCAGGAATTCCCAGAGATCTGAACATGTATACCATTGCATGTGCGAAGTGTACGCAATAACCACGATGATCACCAAAAAGAAAGGGGGCGACTGGATCTTCTCCAGATTTAACTTCGTGATTTGGCGTTAAGGTATAGATTGCAGTTTTAGAAAGGTAATCCACAATAGATTTTGCTTTAGCAACTTGGCTTGGAAGTTCTTCTGAAATCTTTTTTGCTAGTTCTGCATATCTAGGATCAGAGTGTTTCTCTAAATAATGCTCCTTATATTCATTTGACCAACGTGGATCTCCAACTTCCTTATCAAGTAATGTTTCTAATTTAAATCCTGGAGCAACAGAATAAACTTTATAAGCAGATTTGAATTTATCACTTGGTTTTTTCAGCCTAGTGATTGATAGCGGATAGTCAATCGCAAATGCATTTTTTTGATCACTTAAAAGATAGACAGAGTGTGTTAAAGGAATTCGCTCTAGTAAGCTAGCATCTTCTTCAGCTACATAAGACTCCCCAGGGGATATGTTTTGAACATCAGGATCGTATTTTGAGTTAGCAACTACCATTTCATTTCCGTCAAATTGTGATAGTGCTGATTCTCTTAAATAAAGCATTGGTAAAAATGGATTTTGTTTGTAATCACCATCTAACCTAACTAGTGCAGAGGGTTGATTTGACCCCCCAAGCGCAGAATGAAATCCTAGCGGACTATTGTTTTCAGAGCTTGCTTGTCCAACTCCATTTGCTGTTCGTGAAAAAGCTGAGCTGTTGTAATGCTTAAAGATTGCAATTGAAACTATATATGCAAATAAGCAAAGAGCTAAAACAAAAATAGAAGCAAGTAGATAT
The DNA here is from genome assembly GCA_020434465.1 of Bdellovibrionales bacterium. The sequence continues at coordinate 6,572 of JAGRAS010000079.1, forward strand.
CTTGTCCTACCCTTAAATGCTAAGGTTCTAGATGTGTTAGCAATCCAAACTTTACTTAAAAAGCCTGAATATATGCTCACAACAAACAACGCAAAGACACCTATAATTATGATAGTTTGCAGACTTCCTTGTTGTAGATACCAAGCCAAGTCACCTAAAAACTGAGGTCTATCGAAGTGCAAATGTCTATGTCCTGCAAGAAGGCTTACTGGTGTTAGAATTAGTATTAAAATTTCAAAAGTCAGCCCCCATGATGATTTCCAGTATATCCAAGTCAAGCTTGAGCAAATTATAAAAGCTATAAGGCAACTTGAGAAGTGCAAGCCTAGAGAGTATGGACTAAGACTGAGTTTTTCTGGAAAAGGAAAGAAATAAAAAGACCATAGTGCAAGTTTGCTAGCAAAAAAAACTGCTAAAATAAACAGAAGAAATTTGACAGTAGGAATTTTTTTAACAAAAAACTTTGTAGAGTTATAAACACCTAAAATTATAAAGATAGAAATTAAATAAGGGCTTGTTCCAAAATCAACTATTTCATCAAGAATAAATAGCAAGAATATTAAAACAATAGATCTTAGAACTATAGCTAAACTACTCGATCCTGTGCCGAACGGACTATGTTCTAGTTTATCTGAATTACTTGCCATTTTTTATGATCACAGAATTGTAAAAATTTTCTTTGTAATTTCTGATAAGAAGCATCTAACTGCTGGATATCAAAAATGATAGGTTTTGA
>JAGRAS010000007.1 GCA_020434465.1 Bdellovibrionales bacterium
GTTCTCCTGATTTTTCTTCATTAGTTGATGCACTAGAAGATTCAGTAGTTAATATCTCAGTAGAGATTGATGAAAAAGATACAAGAGGAGATGCAGCTTTACCTGACATGCCTTTTTTTAAGCAGGGACCTGGTAAATCCTATTATTCAGCTGGTTCAGGCTTTGTTTTAAGTAATGATGGTTATATTGCTACATGTTATCATGTGATTGAAAAAGCAGATAGCGTTATCGTTCGTTTCGAAAATGATAAGAATGAATATTCAGCACTTGTAGTTGGCTCTGATCCTAAAACGGATCTTGCTCTTTTGAAAATAACAACTGATAAGAAGTTGATTCCAGTTTTTATTGGTGATTCAGACTCTCTTAAGGTAGGCCAGTGGGTTGTAGCGATTGGAAATCAATTTCAACTTGGGAAAACTGTTACTGCAGGAATTGTTTCTGCCAAGTCAAGAAGGGTGCCTACGCAAGCTAGTGGTCCTTATGATGCCTTTATTCAAACTGATGCATCGATTAATCCTGGAAGTTCAGGAGGTCCGCTTTTTAATGCTCGTGGCCAAGTTGTTGGGATTAGCACTGCAATTTATAGTCCAGGTAAAACTCAATTTGGTGGTACAGGTTTTAATATTGGAATTGGTTTTGCAATTCCAATGGCAATAGCAAGTGGCGTATTTGAACAATTAAGGAATCAAGGTAAGGTAACCCGTGGGCTGCTTGGAGTTATTATTCAAAAAATTGATCCTCGAGTAACAAAGATTTTAAAAATTAACGAAGCAGCAGGTGCATTAGTTGCCGATATTGTAGCTGGAAGTCCGGCTGAGAAAGCTGGTGCTAAGAGAGGTGATGTGATTGTTAAGTTTAATAATCATGATGTTCTAGATCATGACGATCTTCCACTGATGGTAGCAAGCACAGATATTGGCTCGGTAGTGCCGATGGATGTGGTGCGTAATGGTGTAAAAATGCAGTTGCACCCTAAAATTGTTGAACTAACTGATGATGCTTCAGAAGAAGGAAGTGCTGATGAAGTTGAACAAATCAAAGCTAATGAAATTGGTTTATATCTAGATGATTTAAATGAAGAGCTTTCAAAAACTCTAAAACTACCTGTATCTGAAGGCGTGTTAGTAAAAGGAATTGAGCCCGGATCAATTGCTGATATTGCTGGCATTAGTGTTGGAGATATAATCGAAGAAGTAAACCGTGAGCAAATTTCATCAAGTCAAGCATTAGATAAATTGCTTAAAAGTCTTAAACCAGAAGATCCAGTGTTGATGTTAGTCAGACGTCAATCAGGTACTAGGTTTTTAACCTTCTCTGTTGAGAGATAGATTTACAAGAGCTTTGCTTAGCGCTGCATAGTCACCTAAACTTAAATCTTCTGGGCGAAGGTCTGTGTTTATATTTGCTTCTTTAAGTGCTTGAGTAATTGTTTCGCTCGAAGCTAAACCAGAGCTTTTTAAACTATTTGGAATCTTTTTTCTTCTTCTGTAAAATGAGGCGCTTACAACTCGTTTAAACATTATTAAATCTTCAATTTCAACTCTAGGTTTTTCGAGCATTCGCAATTCGACAATTCGAGAATCAACTTTTGTTGGAGGGTGAAAGCAGTTTCCAGGAATAATTGGCCCAGAATATACGTTAGCTTTTAACTGTGTGGAAATAGTTAATACCCCATAGTCTTTGGTTCCTGGGCTAGCAGCCAGACGATCTGCGAACTCTTTTTGAAGTAGCAAAACAGCTTTTTTTACATTTGGGCATGTATCAATTAAAAAAAATAAAATCTCAGTCGAGAAAGAGTAGGGAAGGTTTCCAAAGACAACTAGATCATCTCCTAGTTCAAGAAAATCTACAAAACGCACATCACTATTAATGATTTTTATATGAGGGTATTTCTCAGCTAGTGGTTTACAGAATTTTTCTTCAATTTCAATAACTGTTAGATTGCCATAATTTTGTAGTGATTTAGTTAAGGCCCCCAATCCAGGGCCAATTTCAATAAGTTGATCCTTCTCACTTGGCTTACCAAATTTAATTATTTCATCAATAACTGAGTCATCGATTAAAAAATTTTGCCCTCTTTCTTTAGAAGGTTTTACCCCATATTCTTTGAGTTTGGATTTTACTTTCATACAAATTTCTATGCAGCAGTTTTTTGTAAGCTTTCCACCGGCCATCTGCTTATAACACCATTAGTGTATAAATCAGCTTGCTTTGCAGATAGTCTATATGCTCCAACTAAAGCAATCATAGCAGCATTATCTATGCAATGGTTCATATTTGGAAAATAACAATTAACACCAAGTTTAGAAGCTTCTGCTCTTAAATATTTATTAGCAGAAACGCCACCAGTGATACTAATAGTCTTTATTTTTGAATTTTGCAGCGCGTTTTTTAGTTTAAAAACTAGTGAATCAACTATTGAATGTTGGATTGTATAAGCCAATTCAGCTTTTAACATTGGATTTAAATCAATTTCATTTTTATGTTTATTAATTAATTGAGAAATGGCTGTTTTTAAACCGGAAAAGCTAAAACCTTCAGCCTCGCGCATGACCTTAGGAAGCACAAAGTTATACTTTGTAGATTGTTTATAATTTAAGAAAGAATCGGCGAGTTCAGCAAGTTTTGGGCCTCCAGGATATTCAAATCCCAAAAGGTGGGCAGATTTATCAAAGGCCTCACCAGCAGCATCATCTATTGTTCTTGCTATCAGTTTATAATCTCCAATCTGATTAACTTCTAAAATCTCAGTATGTCCGCCAGAAACTACTAGAGACAAAAAAGGAAATTTCAAATCTGGATTATCTAGCAGAGGTGCAAGGATATGCCCTTCAATATGATTGACTCCTATAAAAGGTTTATCAGCTGAAATGCTTAATCCTTTAGCAAAGCTGTAACCCATTAATAAGCAGCCTTTTAAGCCAGGCCCTCTAGTAACAGCAATGCCATCAATCTCTCTTAGTTCTAATTTAGAATCGGTAAGAATTTTAGAGTATAAGAGAGGTAGGTTTTTTAAATGTTCTCTTGAAGCTAGTTCAGGAACAACACCTCCGTAAGCTTTATGCAGATCGATTTGGGAAGAGACTTCTTCAGCAATAATTTGAATTTTACCGTCATTCTCGAGTTTTATTATCGCAATAGCAGTTTCATCACAACTTGTTTCAATGCCAAGTACTAACATTTAAAATCTCTATTAAGAGGCATTTGGTACTGTTCTGAGATACGCGGCAATTGCATAAAGATCTTCATCTTTGGCATTAGCATAAAAACGAACTGGACAAAAATCTAAGTCAATAAAACGAGCCCCAGGGGTCTCACCAGTTCTTAAAAAGTAAACAATTTGATCTTCGCTCCACTCACCAATACCATAAAGTTTTGATGAGGAAATATTAGGTGCAATTTTTTCACCTTTCTCATTTTTTATAATTCTTCCGCCGTATAAATATTTTTCATCACTTACAAGGCCACCATCGCTATTATGGCAGGATGTGCATCTTGCCACATGTTCTACCAAATAACGGCCGTATTCTACTTTGTGTTGTTTAGAGATTGCTGGAATAAAACCAGAGATAGTTTTTCTGTCTTCAAATAAACCAATTGTGTTTCTTTTAACAAAACCAACTTCTCGTCTTTCAACATCGTTCAAAATAGGAGGAAGCGTGTTTAAATACGCAACAATAGCTAAAACATCATTGTCAGACATCCAAGTGAATCCTTGATGTAATTCTACCGATAATTGATTTCGTTCCTTTCCAGTTGATGTTCTAATTGCAGTAACTACTTCTTGAGATGACCATTCACCAATCCCTGATTTAGAGGGTGTCAGATTAGCTGCGTAAACTTTACCATAACTATCGTATTGCGCTCTTCCTCCCTCAAGAATTGAGTTTGGTGATGAATTTTGGCCATGGCAATAACCACAAGCAGCTAAAGTTTTTGTAAGATATTCACCGTGTTGAACTAAGTCTGCATTATGAGGAAGTTCATTTAAAGGAATAACATCCTCTGAATGACAGGCAATAAAATTAAGGCTAATTAAACAAAGCAAGATTTGGATAGTTTTAAACTGCGACTTCATGATTCTCATAAAATTATTAAGTATTTGAGATAGTAAAATACTATAATAACTACGATAATCACAAGTAAAATGCCAAATTTATTTCATATAAGCTAATATGAAAGTAAAGTGTTTTCATGGATTTATTTTAAAAAGACAGATTGTAACCCAGTCTTTAACTCTATCCTAGCCTTGGTCTTGAACTTTGTCTTAGCCCTTGCCTTAATATTTTGATGATTGAGGCTAAGGCTATGAGCATAGCTTATCAAAAAAAAAGGGAAGCAGGGCGTTGAGACTTCACCCTGCTAATCTAGCGATTATAGATTCCCCACTGACTTCTCGGGCGATTTAGTAAACCCGAACTCTTTGTATGTTTCCGCCAACTTTCTGCGAAGTAAGAGGCGTGAACGGTGCAAGCGAGACTTAACCGCAGGAACACTAAGTTTAAGGATTTTACTAACTTCTTTACTTGAGAGCCCATCAATATCTCTCAAAATGAAGACTGGGCGATATTCATCAGGGAGAGATGTAATTGCCTCTTCCATGATCCTTAACAGTTCCTTTCTAGCGGTTATTTCATCCGCATTATTTCTAGAGTCCGTTTTTAGAATTAAAGAATTTGCAGGATCAGCAACAGCTTCTTCTAGCAAAATACTTTTATCTTGGTTCCGCTTTCTAATTTTCATTAGTGATGCGTTAACAGTTACTCTATATAGCCAGCTAGAAAAGGAGGATTTTCCTTCAAAGCTGTCAATTTTACGGTAAACGGTGGTGAAAACATCTTGCAGGACTTCTTCTGCATCCTGCTTATTTTTGGTAAATCTGGTAGCTAGACTATAGGCCTTATCACTATAGCGGTTAATTATCTCTTCAAAGCTATCGACACAACCTGTTGCAACCGCCTTAACCAATTCATTATCGCTTAAAACTTCTATCATGATTCTTTAACCTCAAAATCAAAGCCTTAATCTAGCTAATGCGAAATTCCTGCCAAAAAGGAAAAAATTACAAAAATTTATGAACCCTTTTAAAAAACCTGTGATTTTGAGAGTTTAGCAGCCTTCTAAACTGAAGTAGTTTGGGATTGGATCATTAAAAACCATCTGACTGTTTAAGAAAGCAACACTTTGGTCATTTATTTGACAGTTTTTATTACATTAAGTCAGTTTATTTTTTTTTAATCGCAATAGCTATGTTAAGCTTCGACTTTCAATGCTTGAATTTTAACTATTCTGAGGATTGTATAGTGATGGAAGTCCCAGACGAAACAAGCGTAATAACCAAAGAGGCAAATTGTCCAGAAAAGGTTATCAATTTTGCGCCGGAGCTAATTCCTTTTATACAGTCAGGTATAAAGACTGTAACTTATCGCTTAGGGACTAAGTATTCGTATTTAAAAGTTGGTGATAAAGTAGAGATTCGTGAGTATGGTAGTGTAGGTTTGGTTGCGAAAGCTGAAATTATTTTTATAGAAGAACTGCCCTTTGAGGAACTGCCATTGAGATATCCTGGCCATGAAAGCTATGAAAATAAAGAGCATCAGCGAAGAGTTTTTAATGGCTATTATTATTACACAGGCAGGCAGATCGCTGATAAAGACAGTTTTTTACTGATAGAATTTGATTTGGTCAATCCAGCTTATACTAGCGATTAATCTTTAATTGTTCTATTCTATAACCTGAATTTGGTTTAAGAAAGCTGCTACGAAATGCAATCTACCGAAATCTTTGCAAGAAAAAACAAGTCGGGGCTTTGCCGCGATAAAAACTGCTGTTTAAGGCAGGGCTGCAAGCTATAAATAAAAAGCTCATGACAATTTCAAATGATAAATTAATTACTTTAGCAAAAAAATATGGAACCCCACTTTATGTTTATGATGCAGATTTCATTATAAAGAAGTTTCAGGAGTTAACAGCAAGTTTTAGTTATCCTAAACTTAAGCTTCACTACGCAATGAAAGCTAATTATAATGTAGGAATCCTAAAAGTAATATTGTCTCTTGGTGCTTGTATAGATGCTGTTAGCTTAGGGGATGTGCTTTTAGCAAAAGCTGTTGGGTTTACTCCAGATAAAATTTTGTTCACAGCAAATAATATTACTGATGAAGAAATGCAAGCTGTAAAGGCAGAAGGCGTTTTGTTTAATATTGATTCTTTATCAAGGCTGGAAAAATTTTGCTCTGCCTATCCAAATTCAGATGTATGCATAAGATTTAATCCTGATGTCGTAGCCGGTGCGCATGAAAATATTCGTACGGGCGGAGCCTTAACAAAATTTGGGGTTTTATTTGAAGACTTAGAAAAAGTAAAAGAAATAGTTGCTAGTAATAATGTAAGAATTGTTGGGATCCATAAACATACCGGATCAGGTGTAAAGGTAGATGAACAAGATAAATTTTTAACTGCAATAGATAACTTGTGTAGAATCGCTACTGTAGATAATTTTCCAGATCTAAAGTTTGTTGATTTTGGAGGTGGATTTCATGTTCCTTATAAAGATACTGATGGAATTGTTGACTATAAGAGTTTAGGCCATGAAATAGATTTAATGATTCAAAAGTTAAATTCTCAATTTGGCTCGGAGTTGGAAGTGTATTTTGAGCCTGGCAAATTTCTAGTAGCTGAGGCAGGTCATTTGCTAATTCAAGTAAACACACTAAAAAATAATAAAGGGAGATTAATTGCTGGAACAAATTCTGGTTTTTCACAATTAATCCGACCAATGTTTTACCAGGCGTATCATCAAATAGATAACCTCTCTAATCCTAAGGCAAACGCAGAAACTTATGATATTTGTGGTAATATTTGCGAAACAGGAGATCTTTTTGCTTCTAATAGACCCATTTCTCAAATAAGAGAGGGAGATTTACTAGTCATTAGAAATGCTGGGGCGTATTGTTACTCTATGGGGTCAGTTTATAATTTAAGACCTATGCCAGCAGAAGTGATTGTTCAAGATGATATAGAGCATTTATCTAGAAAAAGAATTAGTGAGCAGGAATTGATTGATCTTGTTTTGGCTGAATCTAATTATGAATAAGTTAAAATTCACAAAGATGCATGGTCTTGGCAATGATTATATTTACATAAACTGTCTTGAACAAACTCTTACTGAAGTATCAGAACTTGCTAAGAAACTTTCTAAGCAGCATTTTGGAATTGGTTCAGATGGCCTGGTTTTAATTGAAGCATCTAAAACGGCAGATTATAAAATGAAAATGTTTAATGCTGATGGCTCCGAAGCTGAAATGTGCGGAAATGCTGTACGTTGTGTGGCTAAATTTTTATATGACCGTGGATTTACAAGTAAAGAAGTATTTTCACTTGAAACGCTTGGAGGTAAGAAAAAACTAAAACTTAATATTGCCAATAATAAAGTTAGCAGTGTTCAGGTGGAAATGGGAAAACCAGTTTTTTTAGCTTCAGAAATACCTGTTGAATTGCCTGAAAAAGAGATTATAAATCATCCCTTTGAAATCTTAGATCAAAAGCTTTTGCTAAATTGTGTTTCAATGGGGAATCCTCATGCCGTGTTCTTTGTGGATGAAATCACAGATTATCAAGTGCATGTTTTAGGCCCATTAATAGAAAAGCATTTAATATTTCCTGATAGGACAAATGTACATTTTGCAAAAGTTATCAATCGAGAAGAGATTTTTATGCGTGTCTGGGAGCGTGGAAGCGGAGAAACATTAGCCTGTGGGACTGGAGCATGTGCAGTGTTAGCCGCGGCAGTTAAAACAGATAAAGCCAATAAAAATGCAACTATTAAACTTCCTGGTGGTGATTTACATATTGAATGGAGGGAAGATCAAATCTTAATGACGGGACCAGCAGAGTTTGTTTTTGATGGTGAAATCGATTACCCATGATTTTTATTTTTAAGAAAAAAAACAGGCCTTAGATTAAAAATCTAAAGCCTGTCGCAGCACAATGACGGTAGAAAATAAGTGATTTAATTCCCTATATTCCCAATTCCCCAAAATTATTTTGTGTCTCTAGCGGTGGTTCAATAATATCCTCTGAAAAAAAAGAATCTGGGATTATACCAATTAAATTCTCAACTGAATCTCGTTTAATTCTCCAGTCAGCACCAAGTTTGAAACCTTGTATAGTACCTGTTTTGATCAGTTCATAAACCTTAGGCCTGTGTATTCTAAGCAGGCTTGCTACTTCACGAACTGTTAAAAGAAGTGGTTTTTCAAGCTGACTCATTATTACTCCAAAAATTACCTGCTTACCTTTGTTTACAAATTTAGCCCAATCCAAGCAGCTACAATTCTATTCGACTCCGGTCAAAGGAAAATAAATAGAGAAATTAAGGATTTGTGCTAAGTAGAATTTGTAATTTTAGCTAAGAAGATTTCTTAGGATCTGTAATTCTAAGAAATATTATATTAATTTGGTAGGAAATATTATAGTGAATCGTATGACATTAAACATGCCTAGCCCTGAGTATGAACTTCTTGATAGTGGAGAGGGTCAAAAATTAGAGCGTTTTGGGGAGCGTGTTCTTATTCGCCCAAGTACTCTTTGCGTTTGGAAAAGAAGACAGAATAAGTCAGTTTGGCAAAGTGCAGATGCTATTTATGATCATAAAACTGGCTGGGAGTACAAAAGTAAAAGTTTTGATACTTGGAATTATCCACTTAATGAAAAATTAAGCTTAATCTTAAGACTACAGCGTAGTGGTCAAATTGGTGTTTTTCCAGAACACCAGAAGTATCTTGGATATGTGCTTGAAAAAATTTCTGCCTATGAAAAAAATCTAGGGCGCCAAATTAAAGTCTTAAACTTATTTGCTTACACAGGCATGGCAAGCCTTTTTGCAATTGAAAAAAAAGCTCACGTTACTCATGTTGATAATACTAAAATAGTTTTAAATTGGCTGCACGATAATTTAGATTTAAATAAAAGTAATAAAGAATTAGCAAGAGTAATCAATGAAGATGCTTTAGCCTTTTTACGCCGAGAAGAAAGGCGTGGTAATATATATGACATAGTAATTGCAGATCCCCCTAGTTTTAGCAGACTTTCAAAACAAAAGTCTTGGAAACTTGAAGAAGTGCTAGCAGAAATAGTAAACCTAACTTACAAAGTAGCTAACCCTGAGCAAGGAAGCATAATTCTGACATCACATCCATTTGAGGCAGGAGCAGATGCTCTACTTAATTTACTATCAGATGAGTTCTGTGAAAAGAAAGTGAGTTTAGTTGGCGGAGTGTTAAGCTTAAAAGAAGCTTCTACAAATCGTTTATTGCCAGCTAGCTGCTATGCTATTGCTGGCTGGTAGTTTTGCTTTGCTTGTAAAAACAGAGTTAAGACAAAGCCTTGGATCAGGCAGGTATGCTAAAATATTCAGAATGTTGCGTTTAAGTTACTGAAATCATAGTATGAAGCCGCAAATAGTCTTAAGGAAATGTAAATGACAAAAGGTTCGGCAGCTTCTAAAAACCTAGAAGATAAAAACAGCTCCCAGCTTGATATTAAAAGTATCATGGAAGAAATCCGTAAGCGGATTAGCGAAGATGTAGAAGCTAATAAAGACAAGGCACCTGCCTTTTTGCCTATACAGGCGGATTTAAGTAAGGAAGGAAATCGCAAAGCTGGTGAACTATTGTATTCCGAAGAACTAAGGCATTTAAATCAAAATTATCTTTATCCCTCCAGATTAAATTTAGACTCTATTAAATCTCATCGACCCGGAATTCTAGGTAAACTAATAGTAAAGTTCAAACGGAAAGTTGTTTCTATTCTTTGGCAAAATTTATTACAAGATTATTTTAATGCTGAAAGAGAATATCAAGCCAATCTTGTTAGATTTTTAAATGATGTCAGTAAATATGTAGATGAAAGAGATGCCGCTGGATTTTGGCAGCTTGTTCACAAAGTTGATGTTGATACTTCCAAAGCCTTGGAAAGAGTTGAGCAAATTTCTGATTCGCAAACCGCAGAGCTCAGAGTTACTGAAAAGAGAATCTTTGATGAGATAAATAAAAACATAGCTGAGCTAAGTAATAGAATAGGACAGCTTGCTGCTAAAGTTGGTAGCCAAGAAGCTGAGTTGGAGACACTTGACAGTGTAGCCAGAGGTTTGGAAGGTATTGTAAATCGAATGGGTAAAAACATCAGCTCTGAAGTTGCCAGCCAGCTTGATTCAGATCAGCAAGCAAAAGATTATTCTTATGTCTTACTTGAAAACAGATTCCGTGGAAAAGAAGAAGCTATTGCCGAGAGGCAAAAGTTCTACAGCGGGGTATTTAAGAATTCCACTGGAACTGTCTTAGATATTGGAGCAGGAAGAGGAGAGCTTGTTAATATTCTAAATCAAGATGGTATAAATTCATATGGGATTGATCTTGATAAAGGAATGATTGAAGTTGCAAATGAGAAAAAAATTGATGTCAGATTTGGCGATGGCTTAGCTCACCTACGTTCTTTAGCTGATAATTCACTAGGTGGGGTAATCGCTCTTCAGGTTGTTGAGCATTTAACTAGAAAACAACTGGAAAACTTATTTGAGCTTTGTCGACAAAAAGTTACTAAAGATGGAAAGATAGTTTTTGAAACAATTAATCCAAAATCTATTTTAGCTTTGTCTTCTAATTATTTTAGAGATCCAACTCATATTTGGCCACTTCATCCTGATACGCTTAAGCACAGCATGACCCTAGCTGGCCTAAACGTAATTGAGGTTAAATATCTTTCTCCTGTTCCTGTTGAAGCACAATTGCAAGAAATTAAATATGATGCGGGAATGACACCTAAGTGGGGTGAGCTTGTTAAATTGATTAATAATAATATTGTTCAATTAAACGAACTTTTATATGGCTTTCAAGATTATTGTATAATCGCCGAACCAGGGGAGTAATTTAGTGGCTAGAATACTTGTATTGGGTGTAAAAGTTCCGTTCACTAAAGGAGGCCAAGAGCTTCTAGTATCTCAACTGGTTAAAGAGTTAAAAACTCGTGGGCATGAAGCTGATGTTGTAGAGCTTCCTTATACAGCAAATCCAAAAGAGGGTCTTTTAAACCAAGCAGCACTATGGCGAGCTATTAATCTTGAAGAAGTTGCTGGCGCGAAAGTTGATTTAGTTATAGCTACTAAATTTCCTAGTTATTTTGTAAAACATGATAAAAAAAGCCTCTGGTTAGTGCATCAGCATAGAGCTTTATATGATCTTTATGGCGGCAGATATTCAGATATCTCAGATGATCCTAGAGACGATCAGCTAAGGCGCAATTTAATGGAAGCTGACACTCAAGTAATTAATGAATGTTCATATATAGCTGGAATCTCAAAAAACGTAATTGAAAGACTTGAAAAATATAACAACATTCAGGGGCATGTGCATTATCCGCCGCTTCCAATGGGCGCAAGTTATCGACAAGGAGAGCAGGGGGATTATATTTTATCAGTTGGAAGACTTTGTGCAATTAAGCGAGTCGATCTGATGATTAAGGCGCTGCCAATTATTCACCCTTTTATTAAACTAAAGATTGTGGGTACTCCTGATGAACCAGGAATAATGGAATATTTCAATAATGAAATTGATAAGCATCATCTTTGGGATAGAGTTGAATTTTTAGGGCGAGTTGATGATGCAGAGTTATTAAATTTATTTGCTAATGCTTTAGGAATCTATTATGCCCCACATAATGAAGATTATGGTTATGTAACGCTTGAAGGCATGGCATCTGGAAAGCCAATTATTGCTGCACATGATTCTGGCGGTGTGCTCGAATTTGTTAAGCATGATGAAAATGGGCTTGTGCTTGAGCCTACAAGCGATGCAATCGGTCATGGAATAAATAGCCTGGTGGAAAATAAAGAATACGCTAATCAGCTAGGAGCAGCCGGTTTAGAATTTATCAAAACCTCTGGCCTAGGAGAAGCAGGCTGGGATCAAGTTATTGATGGTTTGCTGTCTCCGATAAGTTAAACAAATTATAAAACTCTCTTTATAGCGATTTTCTAATTTAATCTTAAATCTACTATATAAATTGCATCGTAAAAAAAAATCTTTTCAGTAAGATCGATGACTTAAAAACTTAAAAAACAACTTTTTCAATTAAATGGTTGAACTATCTGTGATTTATTGTTTTTATAGTTTTATCTTTCTAGCGTTTTGATTTTGATACTTAAGCAATATTCATTACGCAGATTTTTTTAGGAGAAAATAGAGAAAAGTAAAATGAAACATCTTAAAACCACCTCTTTAGAGCTGGCACATTTCGGGGTTGTAAGCCTCGGTTTAATCCGCATACACACATTAACCTTAATTGATAACTGATACCTAAACGCTATTTTTTAATCTCTTTTTCTTAACTTTATAAAATAAAAAAAAACAGTTTGTCGTGACTTATTTTTTCGTATTTATACTTGCTTATTGCAGCATCGTCTATGAGCTTTTGCTTGGTCAAACTCTCTCTGCGTTTCTTGGTAACACAGTGCTTCGTTATAGTATCACAATCGGGCTTTATATGATGGCTATGGGGATTGGAGCTTGGATCGCTGAAGGACGGTATTATAAAGAATCAGAAAAAAGCCTGATTAAAGTTGAAATTTTATTGACTATAGTCGGAGCTGGAGCAGTTCCATTGTTATTTCTAATTAGCTGGTTCGATCTGGATATTTCACTAATTTATATTTGCGCACATAGTTTTATAATTTTAATTGGAATTCTTACTGGCATGGAGATTCCATTATTGATGTATATCAAAGCGGAAGAGAACCAAGCTAATCAAGATACTTCGGTTTTAGGAGTTGATTACCTAGGTGCCTTTATTGGCACAATTGTATTTGCTTTTTATTTATATCCAAAACTTGGTCTTTTTGAAAGCACTGCGCTGACTGCCCTTTTGAATGCAGTAGTTGGTACAGCATTTGTGATTCGAGGCTTTAGAAAAAAAACTTTGCATGATAACAGCGGAAAACGACTAGCGTCAATCCAGTTGGCAACTTTTATATTCGTGATGATTTTAGTGATCTACTCGGCCGATGTAAGCACATTTTTAAAAAGTATTTATTTGCATAATTTTCTTTAAAGGTTTTTATGGAAGAAAAAATTGAATTTGGAAAACATTATATAGTTGAACTAATTGATTGTGATCCAGAACTTTTGAAGAAAACTGAGCAAGTAAAAGATAGATTTATTCAAGCAGCAGAAATCAGTAATGCCACTATAATAGACACAAAATTTAAGCAGTTTAACCCAACGGGGGTTAGCGGTTTAATTCTAATCGCAGAATCTCATTTTACAATTCACACGTGGCCAGAATCGGGCTATGCCGGTGTAGATATTTTTACTTGTGGTGAACAAATGGATCCTGAACTGGCTGTAGAAACTTTAGTAAAGAGTTTTAAGGCTAAAAGACATCATGTGAAAGTTATTACCAGAGGTATCCCCGCATGAATGAAACTGAAACGAATAAACAAGTTGAAGTCTATATTCTAACAGGATTACTTGCTGCTTGTAGTTTGACATATGAGTTAATTGTCGCACAAAGCATATCACTTTTAGCAGGGAACACAGTAGTTTGGTATGCAATAACAGTAGGTGTTTTTTTATGTGCGATGGGAGTTGGGGCTGTCATTTGTGAAAAGATTACAAAAAAATCTAAAAAACATTGGGGTCAATTGGTTTATGTTGAGCTTCTTTTGTCTACGGCTGGAGCCTTAGCTGTTCCATTTATCAATAGCGCACACATGCTAAATGGTTACTGGTTTTATCATTCGTCAATTTGGACTTCGATTCTTGTTTTTTTCTTACCATC
>JAGRAS010000080.1 GCA_020434465.1 Bdellovibrionales bacterium
AAAAATTAAGTTAAAAGGAGCTAACTTTCTTTAAAGCCAACAAAATCATAGTAATAATTGTGGAAGATTATTGTAAGAATTTATTTGATTATAATATCCAAATTAGGATAAACTTCCTTAAATAACGCTGAGAATTGCAAGGCAACCTTGGCAAATTTGTATCAACTTTGGAACATATGTTTTTCGATTCAAAGCTTAAATCTCAACTTCCTTCTCAAAAAAAACACACTAAACTTGACGCAAAAACTTTGCTTCTCACCTTGCTTACGCTATTCCCTATTAGTACAGCAAAGGCAGACGAATCTCCCAGTGAGACTGCGCCAGTTAGCGATTTAATTCGAATTAAGAGCAAACGAGATACAGCTTCCTATTTAACAGCAAATGCTAAATATAGCCCCGAAACTCATCGATACATGAAAGATGTACTCGATTTATTTGATCGCTCGGACAAAGGACAGAGTCTTATCACCACTCAAGTAGATGGAAGAGAACCTAGGGTAAGTACATTTGCAGCTGAGTTTAAAAATTTAACACGGAAGTACTACGACAAATCAATTGAACGGACTACAAATCAGTCAGCTTTAACTAATTTTCTAAGCGATCTTTCCGGAATCCCTGTGCCAAGTGTTTCTGGCACATCCTGGGGGCTTTATATGCTTACAAAGATGGCAGGTGAAAATAGTGGTACCTCGGATGCAGCATACGCCCGCCAAGATCCTTTGTTTCGACCACTATCTGAAGTTGAAGAGCGCAATGCGCTGGATACTAGTAAAAGTTTTGTTGAACTACTTAATAAAAATGAAAAATTTATCTCTGCCTACACTGAAGGTGGCGGCTTTAGCATTCTTGGAATCAAGCCTGAGATGAGCACAGCAGAACTTCAGCAAAGATTCCGACATATAGATGATGCGGATGCTTTAAATTCTGCTTTACAGGAAAATTCTGAATTGCAAGTTAGATTATATGATCTGCAAAACAACACCAGTTCAGCGTTAAAACGAGCAGATCAAGAAAGGCAACAAATTCGTGAGCAACTTGTACACAATCAATACCTCCTGAAGCGCATCCTGGAAACAGAATTCGAAAATCGAGTTAATAAACTGCTTAAGCAAGGTTTCGATCCAGAACTGCTAGATAAATATAGGACAGGAAAAATTACGCAGGAAGACTTTACTTCACAAATAACAAACTTTGAGGAATTCCTTGTAGATCTGGGTAATTTTAGAGAGTACTCTAGAACTGTGACTACTGTAGTTTCTGCTTTTGATCCTAAAGCAGGAAAAATCATAGGTGGTATTTCTGACATTGCCTCCACCGTTGCCCTTATCAACGAAACAAATAAAATAACTCTTTCTCAAGTTACAGATCTTTTTTCCTTAGGCTTTGGAATTATTTCCTCACTTTTTAGTTCAGGCCCAAACCCCTTTGAAGTTTTAGCTGAAAAGTTAGATAAAATCAGCGAACAACTTGATAAGTTAGATGAAAAGATCGATAAAAATTTTGAGGTCATAAGATTTCTTTTAGGAAGAATTCAATCAAGTCTAAATTTAGTTCAAGAAACTCTTGCTGATATAAGAACAAGCTTAGATCGAGTCCAATATCTTGCGGAACGAACTTTTGATATTGTAGGACGACTTGAAGACTTAGGAATGGCTGGAATCCATGAAAACTGGGTAGACCGAAGAGAACAAAAGAAAGAACTCCTAGAACTTGCTGCTGGTAACATTCGGAACTTTTCTGAACTATTCTCATTTGAAGAATCCCAAACTCAAAAAGGAATTGCTAAATCTTTACTGAGAAAAATTTATCTACATGCAGTGGAAACATCCTTACAGAATGTTTTTACTGGAGCAGATGCTTTTAATGAAACAATTAGTGCAGGTCTTGGGGTTAATTGGCTAGAAGTAGCCCTGCTTAGAGCAAGAGGAGGTGTAAATACACCATCTGCTTTAGAGATAGCTTTAGCGGTCTGGGATCCGCATACTGCCGAAAAAAAATTTCAAGAACTGATTGAAAATGAAAAAGGTAAGCATTTTTTAAATACAGAACAATTTCTCATTGCAGTTGTTTACCTTATCAATGGAATCAGTGTTAATAATGAGATGATAAGCCTTAGTACTCTGCAACGACAAAGACTCATAGAATTAGCAGAAGCTCACAAAAAAAATTGCCATCAAATATTGACTCAGAATGCTGTCGAGAAGCTTTCAGAGATTTATCAGATGAAAGCAATTGAGTTCCTTAAAGCGCTTTTTCAAGATATGGCTAATCCTATAGCGCATGGAAATGATGATTTTCCCTTAGGAGCAAGCCTCGATCAGGGTGTCGAACAATTTGATGGTCTAATTTTCAGCTCAGGTAAACTTTCAGCTGAAAAAACTGTAGTAAATAGTCATTTAAATATAGATGCTGTTGCTTATTACTTAAACAATTTTTTCAATAATTTTCAAAAGGATTATGGAAGAGGAGACGGCGGAAGAAAATATACTATTCCCACTGGCTTTGGTAATGAGTTTAAATGCTCACGAAGTTTAACAAGACTAATTCCTGCCTTCGAAGCAAGATATCGCTTTGGAACCTTGGGAAGAAACGGCAAACCTTATTCACGAACTACATACAGATCTGATTTTCAACATCCTTGGTTTGGATTTGATGTTTTTAAAACTGAAGATATTAACCTTAGAAAAGAAGTAGGTGTAAACGTTACTGAATATAGGGAAGAGTTTGTTTCTAGTGGCGGAAAAGGGGAAGGAAGGGAAAGGATAGAAATAAAAAAGCATCTACTTGTTGCACCATGCGAAGAATATCGACGCCGAATTGTTCCAAGTTTTAGGTTTGGTTTCAGTTCCCCAATAGAAGGCGATAAAACGGAAGCAGTAATAGAATACATACCTAAAGATGAGTGGTATGGAATAGGTACATCTTGGACTACCCGCAAAGGCTTCAACTTTCCTGAGCCACACTCTCTAAATGAATGTTCAGACCGGCTAAATGGTATGGTCACAATTGAAGCAAATTTAGCTGCCAGTCTTGAGGAAAACTGGAGTAATTACTACCAGGCTGATTCTAATGCTATTGGAAATTGGCTTATGGAGTTTTTACAAGTCAATCAAAAACTTTCCAACTGGGTTAATCCAAAAGAAGGTGAACCAACTTTTAATAAGTTTGACATTTCTGAGGTTCGTATTAACGTTTCAAACGGAAAGCCTACTAGCATAGTTATTACTGCCAACAATAAGTCATATGAGTTAATCGATCCTGAAAAACATGGTGAGCTAGTTATTCCTGGGCTTTCTGAAAGGGCAATGAAGGGTCAAAGTGAGCTTAAAGTTCAACTTCGTAACTTTTCCGGCAATGAAAGATACGAATCGCTTCTTCAACAACTCCAAGTAGATGCTCTAGCCAAACTTACTGACCTATTTGATACTAAAAGTAAAACTGCAAAAGCTCTAAGCGAACTTGACGGCGCACAATTTATATTTAAAGAAGCCCTTAGACAGTTTGGGGGGATGTTATTTAAAGAAAATCCTCAAATGCATTCTCAACAGATTACTGAAAGGCTCGCTGGTGACTTTGAGATTAGAGCACTCTATCAACGCTACATACAGGGCGAACTCAGCACATCAAGTTTTTGTGATACATTATTTGCGATGCTTATTGGCAATGCAAAACAGCTAGAAAATACTGCCAAGCAAGTTTTATCACAAACAGATGGAGATGCTTCTTTATTCGGCTCGGAAGAACTCAATGAAGCACTTAATCTACTTCGAAAATAAAGATTAATAATTCTCGAATAACATAGCACATAGCAACTTTATCTGATTTATAATTTTTAATAGCGCAGCTCTAGATTTAACTTAAACCAAATACTACTCTGTAACTATGTGATCCATCTTAACTACCTCAAAATCACTCCCCTTAACTTCTCTTAACTCAGAAAGTTGATCATCATCCCAGCGAGGATCGGGAGCACCAGAAATAAACCAGTCACTGCCATTATCAGCAACAAACATACCGTATTTTTTCAAGGCACGAAGAATTACCTGTATATTTTCTGAAAAACCAGAAATATCAAAATCAGCTTTAAGTCTGACTCTCATACCCATTGGCGGTAAATTTGGATCTGAGTCAGAGCTTGCCCAGTGGCGCGCCGGGGACACATACGCACGACGAGTATTACTAACAGTAAAACGTAAAGCATGATTAATCTCTCCCTGCTCTACTACCTCATCATAACGAACAAGCCCTGGAAAAATTGGAAGCCCTGCAGCATCAGCCGAGGTCCAGCCAGCAGGCCTTAAATCATTTGAGTTAAGATCAAAAATTGCACCCGATCCGGCAGTCCAGCCTGAAGACGTCCGCCGGGCATCATAGAGTTCATAAAGCTTCCAATTATCTTTATCTATAATCAAAATATGTCTATCACCCTCACTTTTTGGACCGCCTTCAATCAGCGGCAACTTAGGTATTGGATACGGCCCGATATCACTTTCGTCTTCATAGTAAAAAGATACTGAACGAAATTTGTCAGGACCTGCAATTACATTATATGGAATACCATTTAAAGCTCCGTTCCATACCGTACCAAAATCAGGATGCAAGCCAGTTTCCAAACCTATACTTTCGATCAAATTTGCGGAATTAGAGTCAACTTCAGCAGCAGAAATATCCTGATTCCACGGATTATTATCTGGAAAAGGCCGCCTTCCTAGCAATGAAGCTAGCGGGCCAACTCCTTCGCTTCTAAGTGAATCTGAATTCTCAGATCTATCACGTTTACTGCTGCAACCAGGATCCAATGGATAATTCTTATACCCATCACTGTCATTATCGCGTTTGTCACTACACTCAGGTCTTCTTCCGCGCTTTTTCTTTTTTAAGAGCTTAACCTCAAAGTCTGTGTGCTGCCTTAACTGCTGAGCAAAGGAACTAGCAGGAACAGCCGTAGTAAAAATTGCGCAGTAAGAAAATATAGTAATTATGATAAGTGTTCGAGAGCACATAAACTTTTCCAGTACAGACTAAGATAAAAGACTTAAGTGAGCAATAAATGCAAAGTCTGATCCACACAAAATAAGGGGTTCTTATTTTTGACTATGTGGATGCTGCAGTTCATGACTTGAATTTGGAACAAAGAAGAACAAAGGACACCCAAAAGTCTAAAGAAATATTTAAAAATCAACATAAGTGTAATTGATGAAGTCATCAATTAGTTTTTTGATTTTTTGAGGGTCCTTTAATCCCTTTATAAAGCTGAAGAACCTCTAAATTTCTCATTTACTCCAAAAATATCATAGTAATCAACACTGATCACTGACACATCTCTAAAGATAGAAGAGCTATACTATATAATACAGACTAAGCAACTGGAATATCAGGCGCATATCCAATCATAAAATCTAATATTGTAGGGAATTGAATATCAATCATTCCTGATATAGGCGCTCCAGAAGTGTCGCAATTTGAACCAAAAACGTTAAAACTATTAACTCCAACTAAAGCAGTAATTCCATTTAGCTGTTTTACAACCGGGCCTCCTGAATCACCCCCACACAATGCAACACCAGAGGTAGATAAAAACCCAAACATATTACCACCTTCAATAGCTTCAATAGTGATGTCAGCAGCTTTTAACTCTCCAATCTCTCCCCTGTTATTTGTTCCATAACCAAAAGCAGTAACCAAATCACCTGGCAAAGTAGCCTGAGATAAAGCAAAAGGTATTGGACCTATAGGAGGATTAGGCACTGTTGTTAAAGTAGCCATAGCGATATCAAAAGGTGAACCGCCGCTATAATCATAAAATGGATGAATGGCTAAATTTGATAAACCTAGTACCTCTCCATTAGCACCACCAACAATTATAGCCGCTTCAAAATTTGCACCAGGATATTTTATCACTAGATCAGTAAAACAATGTGCAGATGTTACAAAATCATCAATTGTAACTAGAGCACCTGTGCAAATTGCTGCATCAATTAGCTGTTCACCAGCAAACGCAGCAGTAAGAACTGCTACAACAGGACTTCTAAACTCCTGCGAACAGGTTTCTCCATTGAATACTCGCTGTGCACCTAGGTCCCCACAGCCCCGACGTTCAGTAGCAAGCTGTTCATTTTCACTTACTCCACTTCCACCACAAGCTAAACAGAAACTTAGAATTACTATTGTGAAAAAATTTAAAACTCGCATTTTCATCCTCCCTAACAATTGCCACTTTAACAAAACCTGAGCGATTTTATTTGCTGGCTATCTATAGCAGATTGCATTCACTTTTAGTTCAAATTTATCAATTAGAGCAAAATCTCTGGGAATGTGGCAAATAGAATGTCTTGATCTACTGATAGAGATATTTAGTCAAATTTAAGTCCCAAAAATTATAAATCTAGTATTCAACCTCTATTACAATAATAAACACTTGAATAAAGAAACTTTAATTTTTTAATAACTTAAAAAATCCTATAGAAAATTTTCAATAATTGATAAATTTTTCTAAAGCATAGCTAATAACTCTTTCTTTCTCTCATCGTATTCAGTTCTAGTAACCAAGCCTTTTTCTTTTAGATCATTAAGCTTTTTGATACGATCTTCTATACTATTGGTCTCCACTTCATCCTCTTTCTTAGCTACTACTTTTGCCTTAGGCTTGTTTTGAGTAACTGGCTTAATACCAACAGGTAATAACGTAATTACAGTTGTTTCTGGATACTTATTGTCAGCTCCAGATGCAGAATCAATACCCCACCCAACAATACCTCCTGCAAGTATATTTCCAAATGTTGCTCCTTCAGTGCCAGAATTAAGATGCTCGATAGACTCTTGAAAGCCAGGCTTTATACAACTTACCTTAATGTCATGTTTAGTCTTTTTTACATGCACAGCACCAGGTGTATTATCAACAGAGCCTATGATTTTGCCTTCACGCTCTAATTCACATCTTGCACCATTCGGGTTAGTTTGAATTTCTAAGCTTTGGCTTGTACCAGATAGAATAGTAGAGCAGCCACTGAGTAAGGTTAATAGAAATATTAATATCAAGCATCTCACCATTGCCAACCTCCATTACATAAAATTAGTAAAAAAGTAGTATTAAATTTCAGTCAACTCAAACACTTTTAGAGATACTGCTAAGATCAACTGTGAAAGACTATAAATATAAGTAATTAACCATGGTTAGAATTGGTTTATTACTTACTCTATCTGCACTGTCTTTTTTATGTAGAATGCCAATCTTATAACTGACAACATAAACGCT
>JAGRAS010000081.1 GCA_020434465.1 Bdellovibrionales bacterium
CAAATATTGCTGAGCACTCCATTGCGGAACCTCTTGCAATTGAATAAAATCTTTTCTTATCTTTCTCAGTCAGCTTTCCAGAACCCTCAGCAATATTTAACGGAATAGACGAAGACGCTCGAGATAGCTGATCCGCTATTTTTGAATCACCAGCAAGATTCTTGAAGATGTTTTTAGTGATCCACTCAATAAACTCAATTGATATCGGATATATTGAGAGTCTCTCATGACCCAACAATGACTTTTCTTCCATACCATTTAATCGATAGATCAATAAGAAAGTTTCTTTCAAAAAATCACCTAAGAAAGTGTAAATTTGATAAAGTCAATATAGCTCTAAACTTAAACCACCCCCTTATCAATAACTCAGCCTTGGCCTTGACCCTATCCTCCTCCAACAATAAACTGTTATTCATTATGAATTCAGAGAATGATATTAAAGTTTCAAATTTATCCAAGAGTTATGATGGAAAAAATTTGGTTTTAAGTGATGTTAGTTTCAGTATCAACCAAGGAGATAAAGTTGCTTTAATTGGTGCAAATGGTTCTGGAAAATCTACTTTAATGAAATGCTTGATTCGCATAGAAAATTTTTCGTCTGGAAATATTGAGATTAAAGGTAGAAATATAAATAAACTTAATCGCAGCGAACTTAGAAAACTACGCTCTCAAATAGGTTTTGTTTTTCAACAACATAATTTATCTCCCAGATTATCAGTGCTGACAAATGTATTACATGGTGTTCAGTCAAGAAAAAGTGGCCCTCGAACTTGGTTTCAAAGTATCGCTAGTGAAGAAGACAGAAAAGAAGCCTTAGAATGTTTGAAGCAAGTTGGGTTAGAGGATTTTGCCTCACGAAGAGCGGAGCAGCTATCAGGAGGTCAATCTCAAAGAGTTGCAATAGCCAGAGCTTTAATGCAAAGACCAAAAATCTTACTAGCTGATGAGCCTGTCGCAAGCTTAGATCCTCACGCTGGTGAAGAAGTTATGAAAATTTTTCATCAACTTTGCTGCGATAGAGGAATCACTCTATTATTTTGCACTCATCACCTTGACCACGCTCGTAGCTTTTCAAGCCGTGTTATTGGGCTTAAACATGGGAAACTTGAAGTTGACATTCCTGCCTCACAGGCAAATCCTGATCAACTTGATGGCTTCTATGTAGTCAACTCCAAAGGAGCAGCCTAATGAAAAATCAACTGCCAGAAAGATTTAAGTTACCAAGCCCATTTAAAACAATCATTTATATTTGTAGTATTTTATTTATCATCTACTCCTTAGATGGCGCAGGTATTTCTATCTCAGAGTTAATAGAAGGTTTTCCTAATATGGGAAGAATCTTAGCAGAAATGTGGCCACCTACTCTTTCACGCCCAGAAAAAATTGCGGAAGCATTATTAGTAACTTTTCAAATGGCAGTAGCGGGTACAGTTCTTGGTGTCATAGTTAGCTTGCCTCTTGGAGTTCTTGCTAGCAGAAATCAGTCACCACATCCCATGATTAGAAAATTTTCTAGAGGTCTTATTTCTTTTGCTAGAACTGTCCCTGATCTTATTTGGGCACTTTTTTTTGTTGCAAGTGTTGGTCTTGGCCCGTTTGCAGGCACCCTTGCTTTAATGATTGATACAATTGGTTTTGCAGGAAGGTTTTTTGCAGAAGCAATTGAGGAAGTACAACCTGGCCCTGAACAGGCATTAGCTGCTATTGGTTCAAGTTGGTCTGGAAGAATTATTTGTGCAGTTTTTCCGGCCGCATTACCCTCTTTTATTGCCACTTCTTTATTTTGCTTAGAGAAAGCCACTAGATCTTCAGTAGTTTTAGGCCTAGTTGGAGCTGGCGGAATTGGAATAGAATTAAAAGTTGCAATGGATATGTTTCGTTATGCTGAAGCTGCAGGAATAATCCTATTAATTTTTGTTCTTGTTGTAATCGTTGAAGCTATAAGTTCTTGGGCTCGTAAGAAAATAATCTAGACCATAAAAAAAGGCAGTCAAAAAGACCGCCTTTTTTTTAGTTCTATTAAGCTACAAATTTAAACTGCAGCCTCTGCAGCATTTACAGCCTCAAGGGCCTTTTTCTTGCGTTTAGCAAACTTAGGATGACTTGTTCTAAGTGCTTTTTTCACAAGATTAGACACCTCATCAGTAAGCTCCTGAAGGGTCTTAGCAGAATTTGTAAGAATTATACTTGAAGCATTTATACCACTGTAATTAGTAAAACTTTCAAGATCGGACTGAACCTGCTTCTTACGTTCGCGATTCTGCTTTTTCTTCTTACGACTAGCACCTTCACCTAATTTCTTAAGAGCGCCAACACTTGCAGAAAGATTAGTAGCTCTTAATGAAAGTTCGTCATTAACAAGACAATCAGTCACCCCGTTGTTATCCGAGTCAGTGTCCTTAACTCCACAACCACAAGTTCCAGGAGTCATTTTACTTGGATCATCAGGGCAAAGATCATGTGATTCAAATGCACCAACATCGCAATTATCAATGCCATTTTGATCGCCATCAAACGGACGTGATACATTTCGCTGATCTACAGACTGACAAAATGTATTCCCACCTTTATCAAGCGCTGGGCTTCCAGGTAAGAATGCATGAGTCATACTAAAGCCACCATTATCAGCAAGCGGAGCAAGTAATGGATCCACGTTTTGATCTCCCGACCCAGCAAGACCGCAGCTTCCATCATCATCAATATTACCACCTAGCGAAGTTGGTAAAATACCAAAGCAATTTGTTGAGCCGCTATTACCCGCAATAATAGTATTTGCCATAGTTACCGAGCCACTGATTAGCATTGCAGCGGCTTGATTAGATGTATTTCCATAAAAGGTATTATTTCTGTGATTAATATTACCACTTGCATAAAGCGCTCCAGCAATCGTACCTGCAAAGTTGCCTGAGAAAGTGGAATTTCTAATAATCCCAGTAGAGCTACTTATATTGGCAGCTCCACCGATAGAACTAACTCCAGTAGCGTAGTTGTCATAAAAAAGCACCCGATTAAAATCAACATAATCTGAGGACCCCTGTACGGCGCCACCACCACCAGCTGATAAATCTGCATTATTTAATTCAAATCTACTATCAGTAATTAGTGCTGCATTAGCTGCCGAAAAAAATAGTCCGCCAGCGACTCCTGATACTACAGAATTTCTCAAAAAAGAAGATTCCTGAACAGTGACTGTTTTCCCTGAAGTTAGATACAAACCACCAGCAATACCCATACTATTGTTATCAAGAACTTCAGTGTTAATTAAATTTACATTACCTGAACCTGAAGTAATTAAACCTCCACCCCCAGCTGAGTTAGCATTATTCATTGAAATTTTTGAATTTTGAATTGTTACATCGTTAGAAGAGCTTGATAAATAAAGCCCACCACCAGTACCAGAGGTTGAATTTGTAATTGAAGAATTAGTTAAACTTATTGATCCAGAATCAGAAGTAGCAAATATACCACCCCCTGCGGCATTAGCGGTTGAATTATCAATAGATACTCTATCGAAAACAAGCTTACCATTACTTGAGGTCGCCGCAAAAATTGAACCTCCCGTAGTTGCTGAATAGTTACCGGTAAAGTCAGAAGATTCAACAGTTACATTACCAGGAGTAGTCGCAAAAATAGATCCTGCAGTTGCTAAGCCTTTATTAGAATCGAATATACTATTACTAACCAAGATTCTCGCAGTAGATGCAAAGTAAATTGCCCCAGCAGACATAGAAAAATTACCGGTAAAATCACTACCAGAAACCACAAGCTGTTTATTTCCAGTTAAAAATATAGCACCTCCGCCGCTGAGTCCTGTGTTGTTTTCAAAAATCGAATCTAAAACTGTTAGATCAAGATTATTTGCAGCGATTCCACCACCAACAGATGATGTAGTATTTTCTCTAAAAGTTACACTAGATGCAGTCATAACCGCATCTCCAACATGATAAATTCCACTACCTAAATCACCGGAGATAGAACCTCTTTCAATTGTAAGATCAGAAATCGTAAAGTTATTTGAATTTTGAACATGAAAAACTCTATCGACATTTCTTCCATCAACAACGGTAGATCCTTGCCCTGCTCCACGAATATTTAAAGGTTTTATGATATCAAAATCGCCTGTTGCGTTATTATCTTCACCTGCTCCAACAATGCCTATTGGAAATCTGCCAGCAGGCAGAACCACAGTATCAGTTGCAGCAGTAAAATTTGCCTCATCAATTGCTGCACGCAATGTGCAGTTTCCAGAGGAGTCAGCACAAACTCCATTTCCAGGATTTGCATCTACAGTATCTTGAGTGCTGTTAACGTTAAATGTTGCTGCAAAACTTAATGAACTAAAAAAAGTTATTATTAAAAACAAGCAGACTGCTTTCTTGATAGCATTCATTTGGAGGTCCTCCTTAGACAAATGGGCGTATTGCACAGAGTAACTTCTAACATAAACCAAAATACTAATCATTTATTTCTGAATGAAAGACTTTGCTTTAATTAGAATTTACAGCATTTGTACTGTAAGCATCTGTAATCTCTAAGTAATATTTTTAGTTCAAACCAAAAATAAACAAATACAAAGGGATTTATATCTGAGATTAATTTATATGAGTTTTAAAAAACTATGTGAGCTCTATAAAATGCATGTATAAGCCTTTAATTAAGACTTAGGCCTATGTCTAAAAAAAAGAGCATTTGATGATCCTTATCATACGAAAGAAAAATAAAATTTATTAAGTCTATAACACGCTATTTTTTTACCTTAATAAAAATGAGGAAATCATGGATAAAAATAAATGTATAGATGTTTGTAATGAACTACTGCGTGGAGAACTTTCTGCAATTGAAACTTATGACCAAGCCTTAGAAAAGTTTGGAAAGCAACCAGAAGCAGCAAAGCTAAGAACTATCAAAGCTGATCATCTTAAAAGCGCTAATACTCTTCGAGACAATATAGTAAGCATGGGTGGAAAACCAGCAAAGGACTCTGGAACATGGGGAACTTTTGTTAAAGCCGTAAATGGTAACGCAAAATTACTTGGAGAATCTTCAGCAATTTCTGCTCTTAAGCAAGGAGAAGAGCATGGCGTATCTGAATACCAAGAAGCTTTAGAAAATGAAGAGTTGATGCCAGAATGTAAAACTATGATTAGAACGGAACTACTGCCAAGAGTTACTCAACATGTTAGTCAGCTAAACTCTATATCTGCAATAGTTTAACTTTTCTTAATCTCACTTGACCAAAACGCTAAACCTACAGCCCTTGTTTTTAATAATAAGGGCTGTATCTTTTCAGTTAATTTTTTGACCGATTTAAATAAAAAAATCTTAGAGATTAATCTATAAACTGAAGCTTACGGAAAAAGTCAACAATTTTATAAAAAGCCTCAGAGCGTTTTAACTGGGCAATATGACCGCCACTAAACCATGTTAAATCAGGGTATCTCCAGTGCTCCCAAAGCATCTTTGGATGGCGTGGAGGAACAATTGCATCACCTAGCCCAGCAATAATCATAGCATGATCTGGCTTTATTTTCGGTTCAAAACTTAATGGTGAGTGAAGATGATAAACATCATTTAACAATTCTCGTGATAAACCTACATTTTTTAAATCATCTAATTTTTTTTCTTTGGAAAGAATATCCCAACACATCTCGGCCATAGAAGCCATCGGCACTATCGGAATACAAAATGAAAGATAATCAAGAGATGCCCATAGAGAAGCTGTATATCCACCCAAACTCATTCCAGCAGCCCCAATTATATTAGCACCAAGTGAACGAAGAAAACGTTCAATTTGTCTTAAATCACAAATAGACTGAGCCATAGCCTCATTAGTTCTAACTACGTTGGTACTAGGAAAAAGAAACTCATCGCCTGCAACTTTAGGTTTTCTTCTACCATGATATGGAAGTTCAAATAGAACTACATCCATTCCGAGGTGATAAAAATATCCAGGTAAAAATACCAAAGAGTTAATTCTTTGATCTCCCATTGCCCAGCCATGTATTGCAATCATCGTAGGTCTTGCGTGATCTCTATGCTTCCAATACCTGGCATTTACAAATTTATTCTCTTCGTATCGATTGTACTCAGCTTCAAAGCCGGGATACTGTGGTTGGTAGGAACTGGCAAATCTTATATCGAAAATTTCTCCATCTTTTAATCCATGAACTGGGTTTAGCTCTACCTGCACAAGAGAATCAACACGCTTAAAAAAACTTGCAGGGTTCTTTCGAAAAACATCATTACTATAAAACCTAGAAATCTCTGTAAGCTCTGGAATATTAAGGTTTAGGTTATCAAGCTGGTCTGTATAGGAAAAATTAGAAAACTGCTTAGCTGCCCAGCCCAAGGCTTTTTCTAAGTCCTCACCTCCAGTCATGGTTAAACGCTCAAATTTACTTAAGCGATACCTTGGATCAGCCTCAATAAAACAATAGTCGGCTGTATTTTTCTTAGTATGCAAGCTAAAACCTTTCATATAATTAAAACCAAACTCAAGCCAATAAATGGCTTTTCAAATGGCCTAACAATTAGCTAATCGGCATAAATAGTTAAAAACTTGTGTATTTTTGAAGCTACCTGCCTAAGCTAAAACTAGAAGTTCAGGGGCCTTAATATTAAGATGCAGATCTTAAAAAATCGGACTACAGCTTTTTTGCTGGTAAATAAGACTTAGCTGTTGAAAAAAGCCACAAGCATGCAATTAAAATCGCAAAAAGTATAAGCTGCTCATGTGAAGAAAACATTCCCCATCTTACTAAGAAAAAAAATCCGGCATTCAAAATCAATACGAAGCCAGCAGCGAGGGATTTTGAAAATTTTGGCAGCAGCGCTAAAAAGCCAAGTAATAATATAGCTTGATCGAATATCCAACCATATGGCGCCATAAGGTAGCTTATAATTAATAAGCCAGGAAAAACTTCTAGGTAAGACAAAACTTTTCCTGATCTAATTAAATACAAAAGATATAGGATTGCCGATCCACCAGAGATACAAATACCAATTGCAAACTTAACACCTATCATCTTAGACAGAATCCAAGACTTGGCTAAACCAGGTAAGGTTGCGGGCACCCATTCAAAAATGCTAACTGCCTGCTCAGTACCTGCAGGCTTATTAATAGCCATAAGCCAAGCAGCAATACTTCCTGGGAATACTAACTCTGTAAATATAAATCCTAGAGAAACAAACAGCA